>JBBDMN010000131.1:0-4555 GCA_040878305.1 Gaiellaceae bacterium | reverse complement strand
GCGGCGAGCCCACTCGATCGCGCAGCCGAGCGTCGTCAGCCGGTCGCGGAAGCGGGCTCTAGCCCCAGAAAGTGGTACGCATTTTCTGGGGACCCCGAAAGCATGGCCAGCCGGGAGCGATCGGCGGCCTGCGGCGTCAGAGGGCTTTTTGGACCTTGCCGGCCTTGAGGCAGCGGGTGCAGACGTATGCGCGCTGGGCGCGCCCCTCGAGAAACACCCGGACGCGCTGCAGATTTGGGTTGAAGCGGCGCCGCGTCGCGACCATCGAATGGCTCCGGTTGTTGCCGAAGCCCGGCTTCTTCCCGCAGATGGCGCAGACCTTGGACATGCGGCCGAGCAGTGTACCGACCTCGACCCGGTAAGCGCTTCCGCTGGCTGAGCGTCAGCGGGACGCGGCGGCGCGAAGATGCGAGAAGACGTCGGCCATCTCGAGGGCGCTGCGCACGGCCTCGGCGCCCTTCTCGA
The DNA here is from genome assembly GCA_040878305.1 of Gaiellaceae bacterium. Taxonomy (GTDB): domain Bacteria; phylum Actinomycetota; class Thermoleophilia; order Gaiellales; family Gaiellaceae; genus GMQP-bins7. The sequence goes on along the minus strand of JBBDMN010000131.1, from coordinate 4,090 downwards.
TCCGCGCGTCCGCTTGCTCGATGCGCTCGAGCGTGAGAACGCCGAAGGAAACCGGGACTCCGGTCTCGAGGGCGGCGAGCTGGAGCCCGCTTGCGGCCTCGCTCGCGACGTAGTCGAAGTGCGGCGTGTCCCCGCGGATCACGCATCCGAGAGCGACGATGCAGGCGAACCGGCGCGTCTTCGCGAGTGCGGTCGCGGCGACGGGGAGCTCGAACGCCCCTGGAACCACCATGATCGTGATCGCCTCCCGGCGCACTTCTGCCGTGTCGAGCTCCTCGAGCGCCCGCGCGAGTAGACGCGAGGTGACGTTTCCGTTGAAGCGCGAGACGACGACGCCGACTGCGCGCCGCCCGCCGTCCGCGACACCTTCGAGGACGGCGTACCCCTCGGGGATCTCGAGATCGCCGGCCGCGTGCTCGAGCGAAAGAGGCGCGACGGGGATCGCTGCGCCGCCGTCTTCCTCGAGCTCGGACTCGGGCTCAGGTTCGGGTGGCTCCGGCTCCGCGTGGTCGGGCTCCGGCGCCGCGACGGCTTCGACCTCGGCTTCGGCCTCGCCCGGCTCGTCGGCAGCCGGCTCCGGCACCGTTTCCGAGCCCCACGCTGGAGCCGCGTCGTCGTCCGGTTCCACGTCTTCGGTTTCGATCCGTCTCGACCACTCCGAGAGCACGTTCTCGCTCGAGTCGTCGATGTCGCGGCTCATGTGTCGGACTCCGGCTCGGATTCGGGCTCGAGACGGACGCCCTGGTGGTGGAGCTTCGTCATCGTGTGCCCCAGCTTCTCACGCTTGACGGCCAGATAGCGTGCGTTCTCGGCCTGCGGCTCGACTTCGATGGGCACCTGCTCCACGACCGTCAGTCCGTACCCGTCGAGCCCGGAGAGCTTCGCGGGGTTGTTCGTGAGGATCCTGATCGTCGTCAGACCGAGGTCGGCCAGGATCTGGTTCCCGATCCCCCACTCCCGCGCGTCGGCCGGGAAGCCGAGCTCGAGATTCGCCTCGACCGTGTCCAGGCCGCTTTCCTGGAGCTCGTATGCCTTCAGCTTGTTGAGGAGCCCGATGCCGCGCCCCTCTTGCGCCATGTACAGGAGCACACCACGGCCTTCCGCCTCGATCCGCTCGAGTGACAGCTCGAGCTGCTCGCCGCAGTCGCAGCGCAGCGAGTGGAAGACGTCGCCGGTGAGGCACTCCGAATGAACTCGAACGAGGACGTTCCCCGCACCCTCGATGTCCCCCTTCACGAGCGCGACATGCCGCTTCCCGTCGAGCAGCTCGCGATACGCGATCGCCTGGAACTCCCCATACTCGGTCGGCAGGTGCACCTCGACGACCCGCTCGATGAGCTTCTCCGTCCGCCGCCGATACTCGATGAGGTCGGCGACAGTGATCAGCTTGAGGTCGTGCCGCTCGCAGAAGGTCGTGAGATCGGGCACCCGGGCCATCGACCCGTCTTCGTTCATGATCTCGCAGACGACGCCCGCCGGGATCAGGCCCGCGAGCCGCGCGAGATCGACCGCCGCTTCCGTCTGCCCGGCGCGCTGAAGGACTCCGCCCGGCTTCGCGCGGAGCGGAAAGACATGGCCCGGCTGGACGAGGTCGTTCGGCGACGAGCTTGGGTCGATCGCAACCTGGATCGTGCGTGCGCGATCGTGGGCGGAGATACCCGTCGAGACGCCCTCTCGTGCCTCGATCGAGACGGTGAACGCAGTGCCGAGCGGCGTCTCGTTGCGATCCGTCATCGGGCGCAGGTCGAGCTCGTCGCAACGTTCAGGGGTAAGGCAGAGGCAGATGAGACCGCGCCCGTGTGTGGCCATGAAGTTGATCGCCTCGGGCGTGACGAACTGCGCGGCGATCGTGAGGTCGCCCTCGTTCTCGCGGTCGGCATCGTCGACGACGACGACGCACTTCCCGGAGCGGAAGTCCTCGATCGCAGCCTCGATCGCCGCAAACGGCGAGATCGTCCCCGGCGCTTTTACGTCCACGCTCACTCCCCGGATCGTAGCCCGCCAGTCTGCAGCAGTCGCTCGACGTACTTGGCGAGGATGTCGACCTCCACGTTGAGCTCCTGGTCTGGAGCAAGGGCGGAGAGCGTGGTCGCCTCGAGCGTGTGTGGGACGAGCGCGACCGCGAACGAGTCGTCGGCGAGCTCTGCGATGGTCAGCGAGACACCGTCGAGCGCGATCGAGCCCTTCTCGACGCAGTAGCGGAGGACCTCCGGCGGCGCCTCGACGAAGACGCGAAGTCCTTCGCCCTCCGCCTCGACCGATTGAATCCGGCCGACCGCGTCGACATGCCCCTGGACATAGTGGCCGCCGAGCGGCTCGCCGGCTCGTACGGCGGGTTCGACGTTAACCGCGTCGCCTGCCGAGAGACGTCCGAGCGTCGAGCGCGCGAGTGTCTCCGGCACGGCGTGCACCGAGATCCGCGCCCCTTCGACCGACTCGGCCGTGAGGCAGCAGCCGTCGATCGAGATCGAGTCCCCGACGCCGAGCTGGGAGGCGCTCGCAGCGGCCTCCACCACGAGGGTGCGCCCTCCCCCGCCGCCTTCGGCAGAAACGATCCTCCCGAGCTCGCGCACGATCCCCGTGAACACGGGGAGACCGTAGCTCAGGGCTCGTGGATGTAGCCCTGGAGCAGGACGTCGTCGCCGATCGAGCGCGCTTCCAGCCGTGTGAGCGCGACCGGCCCGGCGAGCCCTGCGAGCATCCCCTGCCCTTCGCCCGAGAGCTTCGGAGCGACGAAGACGAGGAGCTTGTCGACGAGGTCCTGCTCGAGAAAGGCGGCGGCGAGCGTCGGCCCTCCCTCGAGCAGGAGCGACTGGACGCCATCCGTGGCGAGGGACTCGAGCTCTTCCCGGAGCGGCCCTGAACGAAGCTCGAGCTGGGAGCCTTCCGGCAGCGGCCCACGACCGAAAGCGAGCCTGCGCGGCTGGCGCAGGACGGGAACGTCGCGCGCGTCGAGCCGCGGGTTGTCCCAGCGCACGGTCCCCATTCCCACGGCGACAGCGTCCGAGGCGGCCCGTAGCACGTGCACGAGGCGGCGCGATTCCTCTCCGCTCACCCAGCGTGAGTCCTGCATCGCCACGCGACCGTCGAGCGTAACGGCGACCTTGTAGGTGACGAACGGCCGTCGCGCAGTCACCCATGTCCGCCACTCCTCGAGCTGCTGCCGGCAGCGAAAGGCCAGCTCGCCTTCAGCGAGCGCAACCTCGACTCCGGCTGCCCGGAGCCGTTCGAGCCCGCCTCCCTTAACTGCCGGGTTCGGATCGAGCTGCCCGACGACCACCCGCGCGACCCCCGCGTCGAGGAGAGCCTCGGTGCACGGCGGAGTCTTCGACGTGTGGTTGCACGGCTCGAGCGTGACGTAGACCGTCGCCCCGCGAGCGCGCTCCCCGGCCGCCTCGAGGCCGACCACCTCGGCGTGGCGACCTCCATACTCCTCCGTCACGCCTTCTCCGACGACTTCGCCGTCGCGGACGAGGACGGCGCCGACCGTCGGATTCGGATATGCGACGCCAAGCGACTCGGCCGCGAGCTCGAGCGCGCTCTCGAGGAAGGTCACGCGTTGATCCTAGGCAGCGGCGAGGAGAAGCCGCGCGCACTCGATCATGTCCGCCTCCACCTTGTGGCCGCTGAAGCCCCAGGCGAGGGCGTGAGCGATTCCCCACCGCCGCGTGCGCTCGCGGTCGAGGTCGAGCTCGGACGAGAGGATGTCGAGCCGGCGGCGGATCCGGGCAGCGTCTCCAGACCGACCGAGCAGCCAACGGCGGTCGCGAAGGAGCGAGGCGGCGTCGAACTCGCGCTCTCCGACGAGCGGCTTCGGATCGATCGCCAGCCACGGCTCGCGCTCGGCTCGAAGCACGTTTCCGCCATGGAAGTCCTGGTGGAGGACGACCCGCTCACCCTGATGCGGCCCGAGCTCGACGCACACGGCGACAGCCGCATCGAGCACTCGTCGCTCGAATGGTCGGCCGAGAGCGTCCCACTCGAGGGGCAGCTTCTGCGCCCACCTCTTCGCTTCGCCTGCGAGCGACCGGAAGCAGCGCTCGTCCGGAGCGGGGCTCCAGAGCCTTCTCAGAACCTCCGCGCCGATACG
>JBBDMN010000130.1:3298-4558 GCA_040878305.1 Gaiellaceae bacterium | reverse complement strand
TGCGTGTTCGCGTGATTCTCGTGCTCGACGCGACGCGTGCCCCCGAGGGCAGCCACGGGGAAACGTGCGACATCGCCTGCAGCGAACACGTCCTCGCGTCCGTCGACCCGACCGCGGTCGTCGACGAGCACGCCGTCGTCCACGAGCAGGCCGCTCTGCTCGGCGAGATCCGTCCGCGGAATGATGCCGAGACCCGCGACAACCGCATCGGCATCGATGGACCGCCCATCCGAGGTGACGACACGGAAACCGGTATCTCCGGCGCGTCCGACCTCTGCCACCTTCTCGCCCGGAAGCACGTCGACGCCCTTGGAGCGGTAGTACCCATTGACGAAGGACGAAAGCTCGGCCGGGAACACCTTCGCTCCGATGCCCGCATCGGGAAACACGAGCGTCACCGCGCACGCGTTCATCTGAAGCGCCGCCGCGATCTCCGAGCCGATGAATCCTCCTCCGATGACGGCCACCCGCACACCATCTCCTGCAAGCGCGCGGAGACGGTGATAGTGATCGACCGTGCGGTAGTAGATGACGTCGTCGGGTGCGGACGGCAGGCGTCGTGGCGTGCCACCCGTCGCAAGCAGAAGCCGCTCATACGAGTGCGTCTCGCCCGCATCGTCGGTCACGGTACGAGCGTCGAGATCGAGCGAGTCGATCTTGCGGCCGGGATGAAGATCGACGTCGAGCTCCGATGTTCCACGCCAGATCGAGTCCTCGGGCTTGCCCTTCCACAGCGCCTTCGTCAGCGGCGGGCGCGCGTAGGGCTCGTGATCCTCCTCGCCGAAGAGGCCGATCGAGCCGTCGGAATCGTGGTCGCGGATTCCCCGGCAGGCGGCATCTCCGGTCATTCCCCCGCCAACGATCAGGTACCGGTACTCCGCCACTTCCTCGTGATCCTAGTCAGCCGGGCCCGTGACGAGAAGCCGAAGTCCATCGTGAGCATGCGTCGGCTGGCGACGGGCTCCACTAATCCGGAAAGCGCGTTAGAGTCACGCGCGGCGTGAGCAGAGCACGAATGTCCCCCGTCGTCGTAGCGGCGATCCTCGCTGCGCTGCTCGCATTCCCAACCGCCGCGGGCTCGGGCGCACGGTCAGCAGCGCGCGCGGGTGAGTCCGCGATCTTCTACTACCCCTGGTACTCGACTCCCGTCAAAGACGGGGGTTGGGCTCACTGGTATGTCGAGCGCGAGGGGAACTCGGTGCTCTCGACGCCGTACTACCCCAGCCGCGGCCTCTATTCGTCGTCGAATGCCAAGATCGT
>JBBDMN010000130.1:0-3198 GCA_040878305.1 Gaiellaceae bacterium | reverse complement strand
CGCCGCATCTGCTCTCAGGCCCATCGGGCAGGGTTGCTCTGCGCACCTTCGGTCGGGCCAGGTTACGACGCCCGCCTGGCCACGAGCGACGTCGCCGTGCGCCCGCGTCTACGCGGGGCGACCTACGACCGCATGTGGAAGACCGCGCTCCTCGCGGACGCCGATCTCGTGACGATCACGAGCTACAACGAATGGCAGGAGGGCACGCAGATCGAGCCTGCGCAGAGTCAGGTCGACAGGCCCGGGTATGACGGCGCGTGGGGGAGGACAGGGCTCTCCGCCCAGCGCGCGTACCTCGAGGCCACCGCCCGCTGGATCGCGCAGCTCGAGGCCTCAGCGCGTCAGTAGAGCGCGGTCGCGAGTCGCCGGCGATACGAGCTCGACCGTGGATCGTCGTGACCCAGGTCGTCGAAGATGGCCACGGCGAGCTCGCGTAGGCGGTCACGATCCTCGGGAGTCGAGTCGGGAATCGCGCAGACGATGAGATCGAGCGCTCGCTCCACGTCCCCGGCCTCGAGCGCTCCGAGGATCTCCGGGTTGTCTCCGCTCGCACGAAGCTCGTCAATCGCTCCGTCGATGCGAGGGGGCGCGAGCAGGCCGTCGACGAATGCAGCGACGGAGACCGGCGATTGGGCGCCGACGAACTCCGAGACGACGCGCCCGTCGCGGAAGCCCTTCACGGCTGGGATCCCCTGGACGCGATAGGTCGCCGCGAGGCCGGGATTCGCATCGACGTCGACCTTGGCCAAGGCGACGGCTCCCGCCCGGCTCTCGATCTCACGCTCGAGGACAGGGGCGAGCGCGTGGCAGGGTCCGCACCAGGCCGCCCAGAAGTCTGTAACGACCGGGATCTCGCGTGACCGCACGATCACGTCCTGCTCGAAGGTGTCCTCGCTGACGTCCACGTCACTGTCAAACGGCAGAGCGGTGGAGATTCATCCCGTGACAACGCTGAGGCGCGAGGGCCGAGCGTGGCCGCCGCCTACGGACGCGGCGTCACCACAACGTCTGCGCCGCAGCCGGCGATGAGCGCGGCTGAGACATCGTCGCGCTCGACGCCTGCGAGCGAGCGATGCTCGAGGTCGATCTCGAGGTCGGGCCACTCGTCCAGACCCAGCGCATGGGCGCCTCGCTCGGATCCGAAGCCGAGGAGCTCTCCGGTCGAGAAGACGCCACGCCGACCGGTTTGTCGCCGCGCGATTCCTTCGAGCTCGCGGAGCTCCTCGAAGGGATCGATGCGGACGTTCGAGTCCGAGCCCACGCAGAGCGGGATCGCACGTTTCCTGATGCGCTCGGCGGGGAGGAAGCCATCTCCGAGGTCCGCCTCTGTCGTGGGGCAGGCGCAGATCGTCGTATCCGACGATGCGAGGAGGTCGAGCTCCGGTCCGTCGGCATGGGTGGCATGGACGACCGTCGTTCGTTCCCCTAAGCAGCCGGTTCGCGCCAGGAGCTCGATCGGGCGACGCCCATGCTCCTCGAGGCACTCCTCGATCTCTTGTGGTTGCTCGTCGGCGTGGATGTGCAGCGGAAGCTGCTCGCGCTCGGCGTAGCGCGCGATCTCCTCGAGCCAGTCCGCAGGGCAGGCGCGCACCGAGTGGGGGGCGAGGCCGACCGGAATCCCCGCTCCTCGGAGCTCCTCGACCTCACCGAGGTAGGCGGCGACCGACTCTTGCCGGAAGCGCATGAGCCCGCCCCGCGCGTAGGCGACGTGGAGCACGACAAGCTTGATCCCCGCCGCCGAAGCCGCGCCCGACGCAGCGAACGCCTCGGCAAGCCCGAGATAGTGGAACTCGCCGACCGCCGTGTATCCCGCGGCACGCATCTCCCGATACGTCGTCTCGTACGACGAGCGGACGAGCTCCGGTGTCTGGCGCTCGGCCTCCGCGAGCATCGTCTCGCGCCAGGCCCAGAAGTCCCCGCCTGCCGCACGGCCTCGAAGTGCACGCTGAAACGTATGGCTGTGCGCGTTGACGAATCCTGGTAGCACGAAAGGCTCGGCCACGACGGGCGACGCTACCAGGGGTAAGACCCCACAGGTCCGACCGCGGATCGTAGGGTTTCGCTCGTGACCTGGAACGAGCTCCGCCACCGAATCCCGAACGCGCTCACGATTGCGCGGTTCGCAGCGATTCCCGTCTTCGCCTGGCTCTATCTCCGCGCGGGCGACGGCGCAGCGTGGGGGGCAGGGCTCTTCTTCGCCGGCGCCGCGCTCACCGATCAGGTCGACGGCTACCTCGCCCGCCGCTGGAAGGTGGAGTCGCGCTTCGGCAAGGTGGCCGATCCGCTCGCCGATCGGCTGATCATCGGCACCGCGGTCGTCCTCATGTGGGCGACCGGGCGGATCCCGCTCGGGGCGGCGCTCATCTTGCTCACGCGTGACCTCGCGCTCGTCCTCGGCTACAAGCTTCTCGCTCCGCGCGGCTTCGAGCTCGACGTGAGCTTCCTCGGCAAGGTCGCAACATGGAATCTGTACGGGGCGCTCGGCTTCGTGCTGGTCACCGAAGAGGGGACGACGTGGCCCCTCGTCCTGCTGTGGATCGGAGTCTCCCTCGCCCTTGCGGCAGGCGTGCAGTACGTTCTTCGGGCCAGGACCGCGCTTCGAGCTCGCTGACGACGACCCCGCGGGGGAGGGTTGGGCCGCTCTGCCGCGAACTGAAAACTCTCAAGCTGAGGTTGACCCCTCGGAACGGGTGCTGCTTTACTCATGTGACCCCACGAGGAAAGGCCACCGGTGGAACCACATCCCGATCTCACGACAGTGTCAGACGACGACCTCCGGATCATGATCCGCGAGCTCGAGAAGGAAGAGGACGAGGTCTCCTTCCAGCGCCGCGTGCTCCACGGCCGTATCGACATCCTCCGCGCGGAGCTTGTCGCGCGTCTCCGTGAGCAGGTGAGCGCGGGAGAGGCGAAGCTGGCGGACGTCGAGCGCCTGAGCGAGATCCTGACGACGAGGGCATCACCGAGGACAGACGACGAATGACCGCATCATCGACCTCGCACGTCCGCGCGTGCCTCGGGCGACGCTCGCGTTGCGAGGCCGGAGGGCACAGTATGGGTAATACGGGACCGGAGAGCGTGCCGCGAACGTCGTCAGGCGCCGGCGGAGCCGGGCTCTCAACCCCAAAACTCTGCCCGGCCGAAGCCGAAGCCGGCGAGGACCGCGCGTGAGCCACGTGTATTGCCCAGAGTGCGGCT
>JBBDMN010000129.1:0-4564 GCA_040878305.1 Gaiellaceae bacterium | reverse complement strand
GGGGATAGGCTTTAGCCTGCCTGGAGAGGTGTCCGAGCGGCCAAAGGAGCGCGACTGGAAATCGCGTACGTGCTGAAAGGTGCGTCGCGGGTTCGAATCCCGCCCTCTCCGCTGGGGTCAGACCCCACGGGTCTGTGACCCTGTTTCTCCGACGAGAAGGAGGGTGGAATGGCGAGGAACGGTCGGGTGGTCGTGCTCGGGGCGGGCTCGAGCGGCGAGCACTTCGTGGGCGCTCTTCGCACGCTCGACCCCCAGGTGGAGATCGTCGTCGTCGAGCGGGAGCTCGCCGGCGGGGAGTGCTCGTACTACGCGTGCATTCCGACGAAGACGCTGCTCCGTCCCGCCGAAGCGCTCGCAGCCGCTCGTATCGCGCCTGGGGCAGCCGAGGCCGTCGCCGGCGAGATCGACGTCGAGCGGGTCTTCTGGTGGCGCGATCAGGTAACCGACGGGCGGGACGACGCGTGGCATGCGAGCTGGCTTGGCGAGCAGGGAGCCGAGCTTGTTCGCGGAGAGGCGCACGTGGTGCGCCCAGGCGTCGTCGCCGTCGGCGATCGCGAGATCGAGTACGGCGAGCTCGTAATCGCGACCGGCTCGTCGCCTGCTGTGCCGCCAGTCGAGGGGATCGAGGGCGTCGACTTCTGGACGAATCGAGAGGCTGTCTGGGCCGACAGCGTCCCGGACAGCCTAGTCGTGCTCGGCGGCGGGCCCGTGGGCGTCGAGCTCACCCAGTTCTTCCGGCGGATGGGCGCGACCGTGACGCTCCTCGAGTCCTCGCCGCACCTCTTGTCGCGCATCGATGCCGAGGCGGGAGAGCTCCTGAGGGAGAGGTTCGAGGACGAAGGTATCGACGTACGGGTCGAAGTCCGCGCGGAGCGGGTCGAGGCGACGAGCGAGGGTGTGCGGGTACACCTTTCCTCGGGCGATCCACTCGACGCCGAGCGGCTGCTCGTCGCGACCGGCCGGCGCCCGAGCGTCGAAGGCATCGGTCTCGAGCAGCTCCCGATCGAGATCACGTCTCGAGGGGTCACCGTCGACGAGCGGATGCGCGCGGGAGACGGCGTCTGGGCGATCGGCGACCCGAGCGGCGTCGCGCTGCTCACGCACGTTGGGAAGTACCAGGCGCGAGTGGCCGCCGCAAACATCGCGGGCCAGGACTACGCCGCGGACTACCGGGCCATACCGGCGGCAGTATTCACCGACCCGCAGGTGGCGACCGTCGGCAGGACGAAGGGTGATGGGCTCGTCGCTGCAACGTTTCGGATCGAGGGTGGGCGGCTCTCGACCTACGAGCGCCCGAAGCGACCCGGTCTCCTCAAGCTGGCCGCCGATTCTGAACAGGGTGTGCTCGTGGGCGCGGTCGCGGTCGCCCCCGAGGCTGGCGAATGGATCGGCCAGCTCACGCTCGCCGTGCGCGCGCGGGTTCCGATCGCCGTTCTCCTCGACACGATCCAGCCCTATCCGACATTTTCCGAGGCCATTTTCAGCGCGCTCCAGAAGCTCGACGAGCAGCTCCGCTGAGTGGCATGATGGGTTCCGCCACCGAGCCGAGGGGTACCCGTGAATACGATGGTGCGGCACCAGTGGTTCGTTTCCCTGTGCTTGCGGGCCGGACTCGTGGCTCTTTTCTTGCTCGCCGCCGGCTCGCCAGCCGCGCTAGCCGGTGCGGAGAAGCCGCAGCCGCAGCCGCTCTGGGAAGCGTTTCCTCTCAACCCGACCGGTGAGCGGCTGGGCTCGGTAAGCGAGCCGTCTGCACGCGCGCTTCCCGAGGCCACGACTGCTGTAGAGACGCCGCCGCAGGCGTCACGGCCGAGCATCGCGGTGCTTGCGCTCCTCGCCGGCGCAGCTCTTCTGGCGCTCGCGCTCGTCGGGTTCGCGTCGGTACGCCGTCTCTCCGTTCGTAGCCACCACGCGAGCCCCACGGTCGCGGGGTGGCAGGAGATTTCGTGGTCGAATCCTTCCGACAGCGGCCGAGAGCTGCAAAGGTCGCGGCCGGTGCAGTCCAGCGCCGACCTCGGTATCGACCGCCATGCTGCCGCGCCCCATCCGGACGTTCCCGCGTCGACCTATCGACTCCGGAGGCTCGACCGGAGGCCGCTCCGCAGGTATCGGGTCGCGCCGGGTAGTCGCCGCGTCCAGCCTTCTCGGTTCGCCGGCGGGTTCGTGGATCTCATCCGGCGGATGAGAGAAGCTGTTTGGAACGACCGGACCGCCCCCGTAGTCGTCGGGACCGCTGTTGGAATCTTCGCCGCCTTTCTCCTCGTTTACTGGATCGGCTAGCGCGATGGACGCGAAACCCACCGCAGCGAGTTCCCGCGAGCAGTTGCTCAAGCGTGCGCTCGTTGCCGGCGGCGCACTCACCGCGGGCGGCGCACTCATCGGCGGGTTACCGAGGGTTGCGTCGTCGGCACCGTCTCCCGCGCAGGACATCCGAGTGCTGAACCTGGTTCTTCTTCTCGAATACGTGGAGGCAGGGTTCTATGCCGACGCGCGTGCCAAAGGCGTCTTGAGCGGTGAGCTGCGCGATTTCGTCACCGTCGTCGGGGCACACGAGCAACGACACCTCACCTTCCTCAAGGACGCTCTCGGGAGCAAGGCGCGCAAGAAGCCGCGGCTCGAGTTCGGAAACGCGTCCACCGACCCGGATGCGTTCGTAGCCGCCGCGGTCACGCTGGAAGACACGAGCGTCGCCGCGTACAACGGTCAAGCCACGAACCTCACCCGGGCGGCGCTGGCCGTTGCGGCGAAGATCGTCTCGGTGGAGGCGCGTCACGCAGCCTGGATCAGGACGATCGCCGGCAAGCCGCCGGCGGCGGACGCAACCGACCCTTCGCTGACGCAGGCCCAGGTTCTCGCGGCGCTGCGGAAGACGGGATTCCTCCGGTCCTAGCATGCGTTCCAAGACGACACAGAGAGAGGAGCCGAGCGGCATGTCCGATCTCACTCTCGGAGAGGTCGACGAGGACGGTGCGATCGGCGAGGCCGTCGAGCGCGTGGTGGGAGGCACGCGGGCGGACTTCCTCCGAAAGGCAACCGTGGGTGGAGCGGCTCTCCTCGGAGCTCTCGCCCTGCCTCCTACAGGCAGCGCGGCGACCGCGAAGGACGTCGACATCCTCAACTTCGCGCTGACGCTCGAGTATCTCCAGGCTTCCTTCTACACCGAGGCCGAGCGTGTCCGCGCGCTCAGAGGAAAGGCACGCCGCGCGGCGGAGGTCGTCGGCGCCGTCGAGCGCGCTCACGTGACTGCGTTTCGAGAGGCGCTCGGCAGCGCGGCGGTCGCGCGTCCCACATTCAACTTCCGCGGCGTCACAGAGGACCAGCGGCGGTTCCTGAAGACAGCGGTCGCCTTCGAAGATCTCGCCGTTGCCGCGTACAAGGGCCAGGCGCCGCGGCTCGAGTCCGACGCCCTCCTCTCTGTCGCAATCTCGATCCATTCGGTCGAAGCGAGGCATGCTGCCTGGATGCGCTACCTGTTCGGAATCGTTCCTGCCGCGGAAGCCTTCGACGAGCCGCTCGCGCGGCCGGAGGTGACGAGGATCGTGGCCTCGACAGGGTTCATCGTGTCGGGTGGGCGGACCGAACGGAAGGCCAAGCCGAGATTCACGGGGTGACCCGTGGTGGGGGGCTGAGGTCTGGACAAGTAGCTCTCGCCGTCGGCACGATTGTCGTCTTCGTCGTTGTCGTCGCGCTGCTCGCGGTGCGATTCGAGTCCTCCTCGACAGCCTCGACCCCCGACCCGGACGCCGCCAGCTTGCCGGCGCCGGCTCGACCGGCCTTCGCCATACCCGAACCCCAAGGTCTCGGGCGCGCGCGCGACGCACCTCGCTGGACGACGGTGACCCGAGCCGTGCCCGTCCGAAGCTTCCCTGACGCCGATGCGGACGTGATCGCTTCGCTCGCTCTCCGTACACCTGAACGGACGACGAACGTCGTCCTCGTGGAGCGGAGTGCGGAGGACGATGTGGGACGGCTCTGGATCGCTGTGCGCGTGCCGGCGTTGCCCACGAACGTGACGGGCTGGGTTCCGCGGAGCGCGCTGGGCGCGTACTCGTTCGTGCGGACTCGGCTCGTCGTCGATCTGGAGCAGCTGAGCGCGACGCTTCTCTACGACGGGCGCGCGATCTTCAGCGCCGAGGTCGGCGTCGGCGCGCCCTCGTTCCCTACGCCCACTGGCGAGTTCTATATCCGGAGCAAGCTCCAGAGCATCAGCCCCTTCTACGGGCCACTGGCGTTCGGCACGAGCGCCCGCTCGCCTGTGCTCACGGACTGGCCCGACGGCGGTTTTGTCGGGGTACACGGGACGAACCGACCAGAGTTGCTTCCGGGCCGTGTCTCGCACGGCTGCATTCGCATGCGGAACGAGGACATCCTCGAGCTGGGCAGGCTGATGCCCATCGGAACTCCCGTGACGATCCGCTGACCCGATCCCTTGCGAGCGCAGGAATTCCCTGCTGATGGACGCTCTGCCGTGCAGCAGCGCTCCTCGTCGGAGGCCGGCTCTGCCGGCCGAGCTCGCCGATCCATGCGCAGCGAAAGAGGAGGGGGCTCGCGGGGGGGGCCGGGGGGT
>JBBDMN010000128.1:0-4614 GCA_040878305.1 Gaiellaceae bacterium | reverse complement strand
TGCTCGGGACGACGTCTCGCCTTCGTCCGCGCCCGCTCGGCGATCGTCTATGAGGAGAGGGCGCGTACGCTCGTCCGCTCCTGGAAGGAGCAGGGGCAGCGGCGGCTGGCAGCCGAGGCGGCGGCGCTCGTCGCGGAGGTGCTCCCGATCCCTGACGTGGACCTGCTCGCACACGTCCCGGGCGATCCCGAGCGGGCGTGGAAGCGCGGAGACGTCCCGCCGCGCGGTCTCGCGCTCGCGCTCTCGCGGCTCTGGGGAGTCGAGACCGGCGAGCTTTTGCGACGAGCGCGGACGCTCCCGCGCCAGCGCGGCCTCAGCCTGGCCGACCGCCGTCGCAACGTGCGCGGAACCGTCGTGGCAACGGGAGATTCACCGCGCCGCGTCTGTCTGGTTGACGACGTCTACACCTCGGGGTCAACAGCAGACGCGTGCGCGTCGGCGCTCCGCCGCGCCGGAGCGCGTCACGTCGAGGTGGTTACGCTGGCGAGGGCAGTCCGTTAGATTGAGACACAGGTTTCTTCCGTGATCCGATCCGGACAAGGGGAGTCCATGAGACTTCAGATCAAGGCCCTGCACGACCACCTCGACGACTCCGTCAGGGCGTACGTCGAGAAGCGCATCGGGAAGCTCGGCAAGCGCCTCTACGACGAGACGCTCGTCGAGGTGACTCTGTCCAAGGAGCACAACCCGTCGATCGCGAACGGCCATTCCGCGGAGGCGATCGTCCATACGAAGGGTCCGAATCTCGTGGCCCGCGCGTCCGCCACGACCTACGAAGCCGCGATCGACGAGCTCGTAGAGAAGCTCGAGCGCCAGATCGAGCGCTACCGCGACAAGCGCAAGCTGAACCCGCGCCGCGACGCCCAGAAGAAGGCGGCAGCGGAGGAGGTGGCGCCGCCGGTCCAGGCGCCCGTGGCGGAGCCGCCGGCCGAGCACGACGCCGAGCCAGACGCCGAGCACGACGAAGCAGCGGCCTGAACGGATTGCCGCTCGATCCAAGCCGGGACTGGCTCGCGGCTGGCATCACGGGCATTCCGCGCCTGCGGGAGTGGGACGCGGTCGCCACCGTTGACGGCCCCGGGAACCCGGGGGATGAAGTCGAGTTCCTGGCGCTTCCGGACGGCCGGCTCGTCGTAGAGAGCGGACCGTCCGGCTTCGATGCGTCCGGGCTCGCGGACGCTCTCGCCCGGTCGCTCGACCCGCCCTACCGCGCCCTCGCCAGGCGCCGCTCTGAGCTGTGGGCGGTCGGCGCCCGCTCGCTGGACGTCAGGCGTCTCGACCCCGCTCCGGACGGTAACGAGATTGAGGTCGTCCAGGACGGCGGGGCCATTGCAATACGGGTCGACGGGATGCCGTCGACCCATGCTGTGCCCGAGCTCGAGCGGATCGGAGAAGCGCGGTCCGGGACCTATGTCGTGCGTGCGAGACGGCTTGACGGGGCGCTCTTCGAGGTCGAGGTCGAGCCGCTCTAGCCAGATTCGAGACAGCGCGCGATGGTCGCGCGAAGCGCCGCGCCGACGTCAGGTACCTCGCGCTCCAGACGCCAGACGTCACGGTTCATCACCGTGATCAAGCGCATCGGCGTCTTGGCCACCACGGTTGCGGTACGACGCCCGCCGGAGAGGACGGCGATCTCGCCGAACACGTCGCCGGGACCGAGTGTCCGAAGCACGGTCTCGTCCTGGACGACGTCCGCCGTTCCCTCGGCGATGGCGAACATCGCGTAGCCGAAGTCGCCCTCGGTGACGAGCGTCTGGCCGGCGTCGACCTCGAGGTCGGAGCACACCCCGGCAACCCGGTCGCGCTCCTCCTCGGACATGTCAACGAAGAGTGGAATCGTCGCGAGGGCGCCCGCGTCTATGGCGCCGACGCTACCACCGGATAGAAATCGCTCCGGTGCCTGACTGGTAGCGATTTGGCTACTTTCTGCGCAAGACCGGAATCCGCTCACGCGGACTCCGGCCGCGCGAACATCCCTGAAGGCGGCCGCTGCGCGGCCGCATCGCTGCCCGTTCACCTCGGGCGACCCCGGTCTTGCGAAAATCCCTGAAGCGCGTCCGCTTCGCGGCCGCGGGGCTCGTCTTTCCAGTCAGGACCTCGTGCTGCGAGCCGGTACCCTAGGCCGGTGGCTACGCAGTCGTTCGGCAAGTTCGAGCGCGTCCTTCGCATGGGCGAGGGGCGCCGTCTCAAGCGCCTCCAGGAGCAGGCGGAGTACATCGGAACGCTCGAGCCCGAGTTCGAGGCGCTCTCCCACACGGAGCTCACGGGCAAGACCGCGGAGTTCCGCCAGCGGCTCGAGAACGGGGAGACGCTCGAAGACCTGATCTTCGAGGCGTATGCGGCGGTACGAGAGGCTTTCAAGCGAACGATCGGCGTGCGCCTTTTCGACGTCCAGCTGATGGGCGGGATCGTCATGCACGAGGGCGACATCGCGGAGATGAAGACGGGCGAGGGAAAGACCTTCGTCGCCGTCCAGCCGCTCTACCTGAACGGATTGGCCGGGCGCGGCGTCCATCTCGTCACCGTCAACGACTACCTCGCCAAGCGCGACGCCGAGTGGGTGCGACCGGTCTACGAGCTCCTCGGCTCGTCGGTCGGGTTCATCCAGAACCTGATGCCGTTCGCGGAGCGGCGCGAGGCGTACGCAGCCGACGTCACGTACGGGACGAACTCCGAGTTCGGCTTCGACTACCTGCGCGACAACATGGCGGTCGCGCTCGAGGGAACCGTGCAGCGGAGCCACGCGTTCGCCATCGTGGACGAGGTCGACTCGATCCTCGTCGACGAGGCACGCACGCCGCTCATCATCTCCGGCGAGCCGGAGACGGCGGCGACGACCTACCACCAGTTCGCGCGCGTCGCCAAGGACTTGGACGGCCAGCCGGCGACCCGCAAGTCGGCGAAGGGAGAAGACGAGACGGAGGCCTCGGGCGCCGACTACCTCTACGACGAGAAGTTCAAGACGGTCTCCCCGGCGCAGACGGCGATCACGGCGGTCGAGCACGCGCTCGGCATCGAGAACCTGTACGAGCCGAGCCACGTGCTGCTCGTCAACCATCTGACCCAGGCGCTCAAGGCTCAGTCGCTATACAAGCGCGACGTCGACTACGTCGTCCAGGACGGCGAGGTGAAGATCGTCGACGAGTTCACCGGCCGCATCATGGAAGGCAGGCGCTGGAGCGAAGGCCTCCACCAGGCGATCGAGGCGAAGGAGGGCGTCCGCATCCGCGAGGAGAACGTCACGCTCGCGACGATCACCCTCCAGAACTACTTCCGCCTGTACGAGAAGCTCGCGGGGATGACCGGAACGGCGAAGACGGAGGAGAAGGAGTTCGTCGAGATCTACGACCTCCATGTCGTCGAGATCCCGACGAACGAGCAGGTCGCGCGGCTCGACGAGAACGACTACATCTTCAAGTCCGTCGAGGCGAAGTGGGCGGCGGTCGTCGACGACATCGTCGAGCGCCACGAGCACGGGCAGCCGGTCCTCGTCGGCACGATCGCCGTCGAGACCTCCGAGTTCCTCTCGGAGGTCCTCAAGCGGAAGGGCATCACGCACAACGTCCTGAACGCGAAGGAGCACGAGCGCGAGGGCGAGATCATCAAGGACGCAGGCCAGCCGGGTGCCGTCACGATCGCGACGAACATGGCGGGCCGCGGTGTCGACATCAAGCTCGGCGAGGGTGTCATCGAGCTCGGCGGCCTGTACGTGCTCGGCACGGAGCGCCACGAGGCGCGCCGGATCGACAACCAGCTACGCGGCCGCTCAGGTCGGCAGGGCGATCCCGGCGAGTCGCGCTTCTACCTCTCGGCCCAGGACGACCTCGTGCGGCTCTTCGCGGGCGACCGGATCCACGGGATCATGAACCGCTTCAAGATTCCGGACGATCAGCCCATGGAGGCCGGGATCCTCTCCAAGCAGATCGAGAACGCGCAGAAGAAGGTCGAGGAGCAGAACTTCGTCGCGCGCAAGAACGTCCTCAAGTACGACGACGTGATGAACACGCAGCGCCTCGTCATCTACGACCAGCGCCGCCGCGTGCTCGAGGGGGAGGACCTTTCGGAGGAGGTCAAGGGCTGGATCACGGAAACCATCGAGGCGAGCGTCACGCAGTTCACCGACTCGGAGTTCGCCGAGGACTGGGACTTGGACGGGCTCGTCACGAACATGCAGTCGCTGAACGGGACCGACATCACGGTCGCCGAGCTGCGCGAGGAGGTCGACGTCACGAGCCGCGAGGAGCTGACCGAGGAGTTCGTCGACGATGCGCTCGAGAGCTACGCCGAGCGCGAGCAGGCACTCGGGTCGGAGCTAGCGCGCGAGGTCGAGCGCTACGTGATCCTCCAGGTCGTCGACCACCGCTGGCGCGAGCACCTCGAGTCGATGGACTACCTGCGCGAGGGCGTGCACCTGCGGGCGTTCGCGCAGAAGGACCCGCTCGTCGAGTACCGAGGCGAGGGCCACACGCTGTTCGAGGAGCTCGGCCAGACGATTCGCCAGGAGGTCGTCTTCACGCTCTTCCACGTCTCCGTTCAGGTCGAGGAGCCCGCGCTCGAGCCGATGCACGCGCGTGACACAGATCTCCATTACGAGCACGAGACTTCGGCCGGAGC
>JBBDMN010000127.1:0-4626 GCA_040878305.1 Gaiellaceae bacterium | reverse complement strand
CTCGAGGGCGTGATGATGCGTAGCGCCTCGAACTGGGCTGTCGCCGTCCGCACGCAAGAGGGCGACATCGCCGAAGTCGTCCAGGAGATCACCTCTCCGATGTCGCGCCGGCGGCTCTGGCGTCTGCCGATCGTGAGAGGCGTGATCGCGCTCGGCGAGTCGCTCACGATCGGATTTCGTGCGCTCGCCATCTCGGCGAACGTCGCGACGCAGGAGACAGACGAGGATGGCGAGATCAAGACGGTGATCACGCGCGGCCAGATCATCTTCTCGTTCGCCATCGCGATCGGATTCGCGCTGATGCTCTTCAAAGTCGGGCCCGCGCTCCTGACGAGCTGGCTCCCGATCGACTCGACCGGAGCGTTCGTCGTCATCGAAGGCTTGATCCGCGTCGCGGTCCTGATCGCGTACCTCCTTCTCATCTCGCTGCTTCCGGACCTGCGGCGGGTCTTCCAGTACCACGGGGCCGAGCACAAGACGATCCACGCCCTCGAAGCCGGCGCGGAGCTGACGCCGGCCAGTGTGCAGAGATTCAGCTTGATCCATCCTCGTTGCGGAACGGCGTTTTTGCTCTATGTAATGGTGATCGCGATCTTCGTGTTCGCGTTCGTCGGGCGTCCGGAGTGGCACTGGCTGATTCTGAGCCGCATCGCGTTCCTGCCGCTCATCGCCGGTCTGGCGTACGAAGTGATCCGCTACGCGGGCAAGCATTCCGACAACCGCTACCTGATGACGCTGCTCGCGCCGGGGATGTGGCTCCAGCGCTTGACGACGCGGGAGCCGACTGACGACCAGGTCGAGGTCTCGATCCGCGCCCTTACGCGGGTGCTCGAGCGGGAGCAGGCTGAGACGCCGGCCGAGCGCAAGCTGGACACGCGCGTCGAAGTCATGGCCTAGTGCCGCGGATCGTCCGGGAAGCCGACGTCGTCTGGGAGGGAACAATCTCCCGCGGGTCCGGCGTCGTCACCGCAACGAGCTCTCGCGCGTTCGAGCTCCCGATCACGATCGCCTCGCGCGTCGGCGATCCCGAGGGGAAGACGAGTCCGGAAGAGCTGCTCGCCGCGGCGCACGCATCCTGCTTCGTCACCTCGCTCGGCGGCGAGCTCGCGCGTGCCCGAACACCTCCCCAGCGTCTCGAGGTCCATTGCACGATTACGATGGACGAGGTCGAGGGGATCGGTCATCGGATCGTCTCGTCCGTAATCCTGGCGAGCGGCTCGGTGTCGGGATGCGACGCGGCGGCCTTCGCTCAGGCGGCTGAGGTCGCCGACGCGGGCTGCTCGTTCTCGGCGCTGCTCAAAGCGAGCGCTACCGTGACGATCGAAGCGACCCTCGACGACGAAGGAGAGAGCTGATGGCAGCCGACCGCACCGCACACGTGACCTGGTCCGGCTCCCTTATGGACGGGAGCGGGACGATCGAGAGCGTCGGCAGCGGCGCGTTCGGCCCTCTCGACGTGACCTGGGCCTCGCGCACCGAGGCGTCCGATGGGCGGACGAGCCCCGATGAGCTGATCGCGGCGGCTCACGCCTCATGCTTCTCGATGGCGCTTTCGCATGGGCTCGCGCAGGCGGGTTCTCCGCCGGAGCGGCTCGAGACTCAGGCGACGGTGACGTTTGTGCCGGGGTCCGGCATCACGAAGTCCGCGCTCACCGTGCGTGCAACGGTTCCCGGGATGGACGAGGCTGCGTTCCTCGAGCAGGCCGAGGCGGCGAAGGAAGGCTGCCCGGTTTCCAAGGCGCTCGCGGGCGTACCCGAGATCACGCTCGACGCCTCCCTGACGTAGAGGCCGGCCTGCCCGGGCGGGGTCCCGTGCAACCGCTCGGGCCGCGGGCTACTCGATGAGGCGGGCATCCCGGCTTCTGGCCGGATCGACCCTCTCCTTTCGCACCCGACGCTCTATTGACACACTCTTTCAACACCTTTGTGGCTGATCGCCGCCCCTCTGTGCCTGGCACAGAGGGTGTAACGATTGCGTGCCGATTTCTCCACAGGCCCTGGGCACGCGGGTCGCCGAGGGGCCACGGCTACGATCATCGACCGTGAGCACGATCGAGCGTCTTGTCGACGAGTTGGACCGATCCCATGCGGAGGCCGAGGAGCGCATGTCTGATCCGGCCGTCTATAACGACCGTCGTAAAGCCGCCGAGTGGGGACGCCGTCTGAAGGAGCTCGATGCCGCGAAGAAGCTGGCCGATGCCTGGCGTCAGGCGACGGCCGACGTCGACGCGGCCCGTGACGATGACGAGCTTGCCGGTATGTCTTCCGAGCTGGAGACGGAGGTCTCGAGGATCGAGGAGGAGCTGAAGCTCGCTCTCGTGGAGAAAGACCCGGCCGACGACAAGGACGTCATCGTCGAGATTCGGCAGGGCGTGGGAGGCGACGAGGCAGCGCTCTGGGCGAACGATCTCTACCGGATGCTGAGCCGCTACGCGGAGCGGCGCCGGTTCAAGACCGAGACCCTGTCGACGAGCGAGAACGAGGCCGGAGGGTTCAAGGAGATCGTGTTCGCGATCAAGGGCCAGGGCGCGTTCTCGGTGTTCAAGTACGAGGGTGGAACCCACCGCGTGCAACGGGTTCCCGAGACGGAGTCCCAGGGGCGAATCCACACCTCGACGGCGACGGTGGCGGTCATGCCCGAGGTCGAGGACGTCGAGATCGAGATCGAGGAAAAGGACCTGAAGGTCGACGTGTACCGCTCGACGGGTCCCGGGGGGCAGAGCGTCAACACGACCGACTCCGCCGTCCGCATCACCCATGTCCCGACGGGCGTCGTCGTAGCGATGCAGGACGAGAAGTCCCAGCTCCAGAACAAGCAGAAGGCGATGCGGGTGCTTCGCGCCCGGCTCTACGAGCGCGAGCGGGCCCTTCAGCAGGCCGAGCTCGCCGCCGCGCGCCGCTTGCAGATCGGCACGGGCGAGCGGGCGGGGAAGATCCGCACCTACAACTTCCCGGAGAGCCGCATCACCGACCACCGGATCAAGCTCACGGCGCACCGCCTCGACCAGGTGCTCGAGGGAGACCTCGCGGAGTTCACAGACGCGCTCCAGTCCGAGGACCGCCGGCAGTCGCTGGAGTCCGCCTCCGCGTGATCGACACCGTCGCGGGAGCGCTCGCGCGCACGTGCGAGAGGCTCGGGGCCGCAGGTTGCGATAGTCCACAGGTCGACGCTGAAATTCTCCTCGCGCACGTCCTCGGGACGACGCGTTCGGGGCTTCGGGCGGGGACGGGGCGCGAGCTGCAGGACGACGAGCTCGTCGCGCTTGATCGGTTGGTCGTCCGCCGAGAGGCGCGGGAGCCGCTCGCGTACGTGCTCGGTGAGTGGGGATTCCGGCGGCTCACGTTGAAGGTCGACGCCCGCGTGCTCGTCCCGCGCCCGGAGACCGAGGTCGTCGTCGAGCGTTGTCTTGCTCGGATCGCCGGGCTCCCTCAGCCGCGCGTGCTGGACGTCGGGACGGGAAGCGGAGCGATCGCGCTCGCGATCGCCGACGAGCATCCGGGCGCACGCGTCACCGGGATCGACGTATCTGAGGATGCGCTCGCGGTTGCGCGAGAGAACACCGCGAGGGTGGGACTCGCAGTGGAGCTCGCCCGGCGAGACCTGTTCGAAGGGCTGCCCCATGGTCCCTGGGACCTCGTCGTCTCGAACCCGCCTTATGTTCGGCTAGACGAGATCGAGACTTTGCAGCCGGAGGTGCGCGACTGGGAGCCGCGATCCGCGCTCGTGGGGGAGGGGGCCACCGATGCGGTGGCCCGCGCTGCGCTCCAGGTCTTGCGGCCGGGTGGCGCGCTCGTGCTGGAGACGGCGGACGGTGAGGCGGAACATGTGGCCGAGCTCCTTCGCGGACTCGGGTGCGTCGAGGTGGTGACCACCCGGGACCTGTCAGGTCGAGAGAGGGTCGTCGACGGCGTGACCACAAGAGCCAATTGACATGACTACAATGCGCGATATCGTGACCACACGAGTGGGCATCCGCGAGCTGAAGGCGAAATTGTCGTACTACCTCGATCGTGCGGCGGCGGGGGAGACTATCGTCGTGACGCACCGCGGCCGGTCCAAGGCTGCGATCGGGCCCATCTCCCTCGACGAGCGGCTGGAGCAGTTGATCCGAGAGGGGAGGGTGACACCCCCGCGCGAGCCTGGCCCGCCTCCGCTTCCGGCGAAGCGTTTCAAGGGGCGGATCACCGTTCAGGAGATGATGGACGAAGATCGCGGCGACTAATGCAGTACGTCGATGCGAGCGCATTGCTCAAAGCACATCTCGACGAACCCGACGCCGAGCGTGCAGATGCGATCCTCGACGCCGATCCAGAATGGGCGTCCGGTCGGCACACCCTCGTCGAGGTTCGCCGGAACCTTGCTCGGCACCTCGAGCTCGCGGAATTCGAGGAGGCGCGGGAGCTCTTTCTGGTCCAGTGGGGACGTATGCGAATCGCCGAGCTGGACGAGCACCTCTGTGAGCGTGCTGCCGAGCTCGCGGAGAGCACCGGAGCACGCGCCCTTGACGCGCTTCACCTCGGAGCGGCCGACGTGATGGGTGGCGGTGAGCTCCCGTTCGTCACCTTTGATTGTCGTCTCGCCAACGCGGCTCGTTCGCTCGGCTGGACCGTGCTGGGCGCTTGACC
>JBBDMN010000126.1:0-4655 GCA_040878305.1 Gaiellaceae bacterium | reverse complement strand
GGGGCACCCGGGGGCCCCCCCACGTGCCCCTCCTTCTTCGCTTCGCATGGCGCGAATGTCGCCTTGGCCTCCCGGGCGGCGGAGCCGCCCTCCGGCCACACGTCGCTGTGCACAGATCAGCCGGCCTGACCTGAGCCGTCGCCGCTGCTGGAAAGAGCCACACCACCGCTCGCGAGGGATGGCGGCTAGCGACGCTACTCCGGCGTGACGTAGGCGGCGGTCAGGCCGCCGTCGACGACGAACGCCGACCCGTTGACGAACGAGGCCTCGTCGCTCGCCAGGAAGAGAGCCGCATTCACGATCTCCCGGGGCTTCCCGAGGCGGCCTGTCGGCCAGTGCACCTGTCGCCGGGCGAACGCCTCCGGATCGCCGCCGAAAATCGCGAGCAAGAGCGGGGTCTCCACAGGGCCCGGACAGAGCGCGTTGACGCGAACTCCCTGGCGGGCGAACTGCACGCCAAGCTCGCGACTCATCGACAGCACGGCGCCCTTGGACGCCGAATAGGAGATCTGCGATGTCGCCGCGCCGAGGATGGCGACGAACGAGGCGACGTTGATCACCGAGCCTCCTCCCCGCTCGAGCAGGTACGGGATCCCGTGCTTGCAGCAGAGGAAGACACCCTTGGTGTTCACGTCCTGGACGCGCTGCCACGCCTCGACGGACGTGTCAAGGACGGACGCGTCGTCTCCGGGCGAGATCCCGGCATTGTTGTAGAGGACGTCGATCCCGCCGAACCTCTCAGCGGTTGTCGAGTACATGCGCGAGACCTCGTCCTCGTCCGCAACATTCGCGCGAATTGCGAACACGTCTCCGGAGCAGAGCGAGGCGGTCTCCTCCGCGAGGCGCTCGTCGACATCGGCGGCACAGACCTTCGCACCCTCCGCGCTGAAGACGATCGCCGCCTCGCGGCCCATGCCACCGCCTGCCCCGGTGATGACGCACACCTTTCCGTCGAGCCTGCCCATTCTCAGTCCCCCATTCTCAATCGGCCGTCGAGATGTAGACGCTCTTCACCTCCGAGTAGCCGTCGAGCGCGTGCATGCCGAGCTCGCGGCCAAATCCCGACTGCTTGAAGCCGCCGAACGGCGTCTGCACACGTACCGACGTGTTGGCGTTCACGGACAGAACGCCTGCGTCGATCGCCCGCGCGACGCGCAAAGCACGAGCGCCGTCGCGCGTCCACACCGAGCCCGACAAGCCATACGGCGTGTCGTTCGCGATCCGGATCGCATCCGCCTCGTCCTCGAACGGGATCACCGCGACGACGGGCCCGAAGACCTCCTCGCGAGCAACGCGATCCTCGTTCGTCGCCTCGACGATCGTGCAGGGAAACCAATAGCCGGCGCCGACTGGCGTCTCGCCCCGGAAGGCGGGCTCGCCGTCGAGGAATGACGCGACAGTTTCGCGGTGCTGCGCGGAAACGAGCGGCCCCATCTCCGTCGACTCGTCTGCCGGATCGCCGACCCTGACGCCCTTCGTGGCTTCGATCAGCAGTTCCAGGAAACGGTCGTAGACCGTTCGCTGAACGAGTATCCGCGAGCGGGCGCAACAGTCCTGGCCGGCGTTGTCGAACACGGCGTAGGGCGCCGAGGCGGCGGCCTTCTCGATGTCGGCATCCTCGAACACGACGTTCGCCGACTTCCCGCCGAGCTCGAGCGTGACGCGCTTGATCGTCCCCGCCGCACCCTGCATGACCAGGCGACCGACCTCGGTCGAGCCCGTAAACGCGATCTTCGAGACGTCCGAGTGCTCGATCAGCCGCTGCCCGACGACCGACCCCTTGCCGACGAGGACGTTGACGACGCCCTCCGGGATTCCGGCCTCGAGAGCGAGATCGGCGAGGCGAAGCGCGGAGAGCGGAGTCAGCTCCGCAGGCTTCAAGACGACGGTGTTCCCGCAGGCAAGCGCCGGCCCGAGCTTCCAGCTCGCGATGTTCAAGGGGAAGTTCCAGGGGACGATCAGCCCCACGACGCCGAGCGGCTCGCGGAAGGTCGCGGCGACGCCGCCCGCGACCGGAATCGTCTCGCCGTAGTGCTTGTCGACGGCTCCCGCATAGAAGTGGAACACCTGCGCAACCATCCCGATCTCGCCGCGCGCTCCCGCGATCGGCTTGCCGACGTTGCGCGACTCGATCTGCGCGAGCTCCTCTCCGTGCTCCTCGACGAGCGTCGCGAGTCGGCGCAGCAGGCGGGCGCGATCGGCCGGAGCGACGCGCTGCCAGGCGGGAAACGCTTCCTTCGCGCGCGCCACAGCCTCGTCGGTCTCCTCGACGCCCACCTGCTCGAGCTCGGCGATCGGCTCCTCGGTCGCGGGGTTGAGGAGCGTCAGCGTCACTCGAAGTCAGCTCTCTCGCCGGGAAGCGCGATACGCGCGCGCCTCCTCGACGAGGTTCTCGAAGAGCGCCTCGTCCTCTCCAGCTTCGGGATGCCACTGCACGCCGACCGCGAAGCGCAGCGACGGGTCCTCGACGCCCTCGAGCGTTCCGTCCTGCGCCCAGGCCGTCTCGACGAGCCCTTCTCCCACCCGCCCGATGCCCTGGTGGTGGTGAGAGGTGACGTCGGAGCGAGCGCCGACGATCGACGCCAGCCGGGTTCCGTCCTTCACCTCGACCGGATGCTCGGCGAAGACGCCGGGAAGCTGCTTGTGCTCGTCGTTGCCCACCTCGTCCGGGAGATGCTGGACGAGATCGCCACCACGCGCGACGTTGAGGAGCTGGAAACCGCGGCAGATCGCGAGGGTCGGCAGATCTCGCTCGAGTGCCGCGCGGAGCAATGCCATCTCCCCGGCATCGCGGCGCGCCTGCGGCGTGTCGGTCGCCGGATGCGGCTCGGCACCGTACAGAGACGGGTCCAGGTCTGCGCCTCCCGAGAACACGATCCCGTCCAGTGTGTCGAGCGTCTCCCCCACTCCCTCCTCACTCGGAGGAATCAGAACCGGCCGACCGCCCGCCCGCTCAACGGCGTCGACGTAGTCGAGCGGGATGAGTGCGGCAGGCAAGCGCCAAACGCCCCAGGTCGCTTCCTGCGCGTAGGTGGTGATTCCGATGACGGGGCGGCGTGTGTTCACTTGGCCCGCACGTTACCGCCGTCACGACGCGCGTTCATCTCGCCACATCGAGATCGAGTGTCACGTCCGGGTCCGTGGGCGGCGGCACCCACCCCCACTTCTCCTCGAAGCGCCGCTCGTTCTTCGCGAGCCATCCCTGCCCCTTGTCGGGCAGCTTCGACATCGTCAGCCCGATTCGCCGGCTCCACACCCGCACCGAAGCGACCTGCTTCGTGGGAATACGCGCTCGGCGAAGTCTCTCCAGATAGTCGTCGTCCTCGAAGAACGCGCCCTCGAACCTCTCGTCGAGGAGACCGACAGTGTCTAAGACCTGCCTTGGCGCCACCCAGAAGGCGCCGTGAAAGCCGCCCGGGTCGACCCCTGGCTTCTCCAGCACGAATGGGCTCGTAACGGTTCCCGACACACAGAGGTCGTAGACGTCACCTTCCACCACTCGGGTGTCGTTGGTGACAACCGCGACGTACTCGCCGCTCGCGAGCCTCAACCCGATGTTCACGTTCACGGCGAAGCCGGTGCCTTGGTTGACTACGACGATCTTCTCGCAGTCGGGAAGCGAGGCGAGGCAAACCTCCAGCGCAGCGTCCACCTCGTCATCGAGAGGCCAGTGAGGAACGATGACGCTAAGGCGGGGTTGCAGACGCGTCATCCGCGCTCGAAGTAGCGGACACGCTCCCAGTCGGTCACGACCTTGTCGAAGAGCGCCTGCTCCGTGCGCGCGTAGTTCAGGTAGTGATCGACGACTCCGTTGCCGAAGGCGGCTCGCGCGATCGTCCCCGACTCGAGCGCGGCGATGGCCTCACGCATCGTCGAGGGAAACCTCTTCTCGTCGGATTCGTACGCGTTGCCCTCGAGCGCGGGAGGGAGCGCGAGCCCGTTCTCGATCCCGTGGAGCCCGGCGGCGATTACCGCGGCGAACGCGAGATAGGGATTGACGTCTCCCCCGGGAATCCGTGTCTCCACGCGCTTCGAGCCCCCGTGGCCGACGATGCGGAATCCGCACGTACGGTTGTCGTGGCCCCAGGCGAGAGTCGTCGGCGCCCAGCTCCCAGCCGCGAAGCGCTTGTACGAGTTGATCGTCGGTGCGAGGAAGATCGCGAGCTCCTCGAAGCACGCGATCTGGCCCGCGAGCCAGCCGTCGAAGAGCGCGTCGTCGTTCGCAAACGCAGGCTCGCCGTCCCGGAAGAGCGACGAGTGGATGTGGCACGAGTTGCCGATCCACGACTCGAAGGGCTTCGCCATGAAGGTGACCGAGCAGCCGTTCAGGAACGCGATCTCCTTCGCACCGTTCTTGTAGACGACGTGGTTGTCGGCCATCCGGAGCGCGTCGGCGAAGCGGAAGTTCACCTCGTGCTGACCCGGCCAAGCCTCGCCCTTCGAGGTCTCGACCCTGATCCCCGCTCCGTGCATCCCGTTCCGGATCTGCCGGATCAGATCCTCGTCGTAGGTCGACGCGAGCACGTGGTAGTCGAGGATGTAGGGGACGGACGGCGTCAGGTCTTCGTAGCGCTGCGCCCACGCCTCCTGGTAGGTCTCCTGGAGGAGGTAGAGCTCGAGCTCCGAGCCCGTCATCGGCGTCAAGCCGAGAGCGG
>JBBDMN010000125.1:2659-4675 GCA_040878305.1 Gaiellaceae bacterium | reverse complement strand
TCTCCTCGCTCTTGCCGCTGAACATCGGGCCGCAGATGACCTCGAGCCACCCGCCCCGGTGCGGAGGTATCCGAATCACGACCGCGCGATCCTAGTAGGGCGGTCGGCCGTCGCGGGAGCTGGAAAAGGCCGCACGCACCCTTGCTACACTCCTCCGCGCGCGGCGGCGTAGCTCAGTTGGTTAGAGCAGCGGAATCATAATCCGCGTGTCGCAGGTTCGAGTCCTGCCGCCGCTACTCGCACCTTTCTGTACACGCATCCCCGAACAACGAGACGGAAGAATGGCAACCGGAGTCCGAGTCGCAATCACGCTCGCCTGCACCGAATGCAAGCGGCGCAACTACCAGACACAGAAGTCCAAGCGAAACTCCCCTGACCGGGTCGAGTTCCGCAAGTACTGCCGCTGGTGCGGAAAGCACACCCCGCACCGGGAGACGAGGTAGACCCGTTGGCACGCGAAACCCGCAGGCAGCGGCGTGCCGCTAGGGCGGCCGCCGGAGACGGAGCCGCGACCGGACGCCGCAGCCGCCAAGCGCAGGTGCGGCCGGCGGCACAGCCGATCAAGCAGCAGACGGGCCGACGCGCGGCGTATCCGCGGGGGCAGTTCGTGCGCGAGTCGGCCGCCGAGCTCAGGAAGGTCGACTGGCCGAGCCGCGCGCAGACCTTCCAGGGCGTCGTCGTCGTGATCATCGCCTGCGTGATCGTCGGCGCGTACCTTTGGGGCGTCGACCAGATCTTCCGCCCGCTCGTCAAAGAAGTCTTTCTCTAGGAGTCAGCGAATGTTCCTCTGGTACGTGATCAACACCTACTCCGGGCACGAGAACAAGGTGAAGACCAATCTCGAGCACCGGATCGTCTCGCTGAACCAGCAGCCTGCGTTCAGGCGCGTCGTCGTTCCCACCGAGCAAGTGATCGAGACGAAGGACGGCCAGAAGGTGCAAGCCGAGAAGCGCGTCCTCCCCGGGTACGTGCTCGTCAACATGAGCCTGTCGGACGAGTCGTGGACGGTAGTCAAGGGGACGCCGGGCGTTACCGGGTTCGTCGGTGCCGGTGCCAAGCCGGTCCCGCTCTCCCAGCCCGAGGTCGACCGCATCCTCCACCATGGCGCACCGGCCGGAGCGCAGGGTCAGAAGGCGCAGGTCGAGTTTTCGCTCGGCGAGTCGGTGAAGGTAACCTCCGGGCCGCTCTCCGACTTCGACGGCGAGATCGTCGATGTCAACCCGGATCAGCAGAAGCTCAAGGTGCTCGTCGACATCTTCGAGCGCCAGGTTCCGGTAGAGCTCAGCTTCGACCAGGTGAAGAAGATCGACTGACCGAAGTACGGGGCGAGATCTATCTCGCACGTACTAAGGAACAAGAGACATGGCAAAGAAAATTCTGACCCTCATCAAGCTCCAGATCCCGGGCGGCCAGGCCAACCCGGCGCCGCCGGTCGGTCCCGCGCTCGGTCAGCACGGGGTCAACATCATGGAGTTTTGCAAGGCGTTCAACGCCCAGACCGCGCAAGAGAACGGGCGCATCACGCCGGTCGAGATCACGGTCTTCGAAGACCGCTCGTTCACGTTCATCACGAAGACGCCGCCCGCCGCGGTCCTCATCAAGGAGGCTCTCGGGCTCGAGTCGGGCTCGGGGGAGCCGAATCGAAACAAGGTCGGCCGCCTCACGCAGGCGCAGCTCCGCTCGATCGCCGAGACGAAGATGCCGGACCTGAACGCGCGCGACGTCGAGGAAGCAATGAAAGTTATCGCCGGGACGGCACGATCGATGGGCGTGGAGACAGACCGGTGAGTTGTTTGACAACCCCGTACACCCGCGCGCTTCTGGGGCGGCGCTCGCGATACGGGGCCGGAGGGCACAGTACGACTGGTACGGGCCCGGAGAGCCCCGTACCGCAAGCGCCGTCAGGCAGCGGCGGAGCCGGGCTCTGCCCGGCGGGAGCCGCAGCCGGCCAGGGGCGCGCGTGAGCGCACACGGAAAGCGCTATCGGGCCGCGTTCGACGCAATCGACCGCGAGCG
>JBBDMN010000125.1:0-2559 GCA_040878305.1 Gaiellaceae bacterium | reverse complement strand
TGAGCGCACACGGAAAGCGCTATCGGGCCGCGTTCGACGCAATCGACCGCGAGCGCGCCTACTCGCCGCTCGAGGCGGTGCGAATTCTCAAGGGCTCCGAAGGAGCGAAGTTCGACGAGACCGTCGAAGCTCACTTCCGGCTTGGCCTGAACGTGCGCCATGCCGACCAGCAGCTCCGCGGAACGATCATGCTCCCGCACGGCATCGGCAAGGACGTGCGCGTCGCCGTGTTCGCCGAGGGCGAGAAGGCGCGTGAGGCGGAGGACGCAGGAGCCGACATCGTCGGCTCGGCGGATCTCGCGACGCGAATCGAGGAGGGTTTCCTCGACTTCGACGTTGCGGTTGCGACCCCCGATCAGATGGGCGTCGTCGGAAAGCTCGGCCGCGTCCTTGGTCCACGGGGACTCATGCCCAACCCGAAGACCGGGACGGTCACCTTCGACGTCGGCAAAGCCGTCTCCGATGCGAAGGCAGGCAAGCTCGAATATCGGACCGATCGAGGCGGAAACGTCCACCTCCCGATCGGCAAGCGAAGCTTCGACGAGCGGGCGCTGCTCGAGAACTACGCGATGCTCGTCGAGGAGATCGTTCGCGCGAAGCCCTCCGCGGCGAAGGGTCGCTACATCCAGCAGATCACGCTTACGACGACGATGGGCCCTGGAATCCACGTCGACTCGACGAGGACGCGGGACATCACGGAAGAGCTCACCGAGTCTCCTGCGGCAGAGGAAGCTACAGTTTCGGCCTGACTTCTGACTAGCTCCCGCCCGAGACAGCTGGCAGTCGACGTGACAGAAGTCCAGCCGAGGCAGGTTCCTCTTGCGCACTGCGCCGCAGATCGGACCCGCCTTGCAAGCGGGTCTAGTCATTTCCGAAAGGAAATGAATTGCTGAGAACCGACAAGGAACGAATCGTCTCGGAGCTCGCTTCCGAGCTGGGCGCGGCGGAGACGCTGATCGTCGCCGACTACCGCGGGCTTACGAACAAGCAGCTCGAGGCCTTGCGCGACGAGCTCCTCCAGCATGGCGCTCGCTTCCGCATAGTCAAGAACACGCTGAGTCGTCGCGCGGCCACGGAGGCCGGAGCCGACGCGTTGCTCGTGATGCTGGAAGGCCCGACCGCGATCGCCTTCATCGAATCCGGCGGCGATCCTGCAGCCGTCGCCAAAGCGCTAGCTGCGAAGGCGAAGGAGACGAACGTCGTGACCTTGCGCGGCGGCATCCTCGAAGGGAACACCCTCTCGGGCGCCGAGGTCGACCGGCTCGCGACGTTGCCTCCCGTCGACGTGTTGCGCGGGCAGCTATTGGGCGCGATCGTCGCTCCGCTCACCCAGCTCGTCGGCCTCTTCTCCGCACCGCTCCAGAACCTGCACGGCCTGGTCGATGCGCGGATCAAGCAGCTCGAGGAGCAAGGGGACGGCTCGGCTCCTGCGACTGACGCGGAGATGGAAGTCGCTGCCGCCGACTCGGATCAAGCAGTCACTGATGTCGACACCGCAGACACACCGTCAGGTTCCGCGGCCGCGGAATCTGACGACCAAGAAGCTTCGGAGGATTCCGTACCTACGGAGTCCGTAGACGTAGATACGGAACAGGAGGAGGAGTAATGGCAACCGATGTACAGAAGATGCTGGACACGCTCGGCAAGATGACCGTGCTCGAGCTCGTCGAGCTGAAGGACGCGATCGAGGAGGAGTGGGGCGTCACGGCTGCTGCTCCGGTCGCAGCCGCCGCTGCGCCGGCGGGCGACGGTGCAGCCGCGGAGGAGGAGAAGGACTCCTTCGACGTCATCATCACCGGCGCCGGTGACAAGAAGATCCAGGTGATCAAGGTCGTGCGTGCGGTGACCGGCCTCGGCCTCAAGGAGGCGAAGGACCTCGTCGACGGCGCTCCCAACGCGGTCAAGGAGGGTGCCGCCAAGGAGGAGGCCGAGACGATCAAGGGCCAGCTGGAAGAGGCGGGAGCGAGCGTCGAGCTGAAGTAGGACGAGGCATTTCTCGGCTGACTTGGCGCAAGACCGGAATCCGCGCGGGCGGATTCCGTTCGCGCGGAAATCCCTAAAGCGCGCCCGCTTCGCGTCCGCGGCGCGGGTAAATGCACCGGCCGGCAGTCACCAGGCTTGCCGCGTCCGCTACACTCCTCACACGTACTCCATCCGCTCCGAAGGCGGTTGCGGCGGGGTGCGCTCGTGCGCTATCCTTCTCGGTTCCGCCGAGGCCCTGCTCGTCCAACCCTGTCCGTCCACACCTGCACGCAGTCATTAAGGGAGGCTGTCACATTTGAGCAGCGTTGCTGTCGCGCCCCGTGCGCGCAAGAGCTTTTCGCGCCTGAAGCACGTCCTCGACCTCCCCAACCTCATCGACATCCAGAAGGAGTCGTTCCAGTGGTTCATGGAGAACGGCCTTCGAGAGACGATCGACGACATCTCGCCGATCGAGGACTACACGGGCACGCTCGCCGTGGAGTTCGCGGAGTATGAGTTCGGGGACCCGCAGTTCACAATCCAGGAGTGCCGCGAGAAGGACCTGACGTATCAGGTCCCGCTCTCGATCACGGTTCG
>JBBDMN010000124.1:0-4767 GCA_040878305.1 Gaiellaceae bacterium | reverse complement strand
CTTCGAGGCGATGGGCCTAGGCTGGCATTCCACGCAGACCCGGGCGGCGCTCTAACGATCCGATCAGGCAGCGAGCGCCTGGGCACCGTCAAGAGGGCCGCTTTCGAGGAGACTGCGCCGTCTACCGGCGAACGTGCAATGTTGTCGCGGCGGCGAGGGTGCACTCCCTGTGGGACGAGCTCATCCGGAGCTTCTGACGCAGAGGCGGGCCGGCTGGCCCGCCTCTGCGCCGTCGCCTCCGTGGCACCGTTTTTCTAGGGGTTCGTGACCCGACCGTGGCCGCGTCGCACAACCAGCACACCGACTCCGAGCGCGAGGGTTGCGAGGATGAAGCCGATGCCCGCGCCGGCACCGACGCCGAATGCGTCCCAATCGAAGCCGGTGCTGGAGACCGTTCGCTGCACCGAGCCAACGTGACGTGCATCGAGAGATCGCTGGCGAGCATCGTTCGCCAAGAAGTGCTGAAGCGGCAACGGAGGCGTCCCCGTCGGCCGATTCTGCAGCGCCCGCTCGAAGGCGTCGGGCGGTGCAGCGACGCTTCCGAGGTCCGGGCGGGTCAGCATCGAGCGCTCGCGTGCGTCAAGGACCGCGGTCATCTCGAGCTGTCGTGCGGCGAGGGCCCGGTCGATCGCGTCAGGACTACCCTTGAAGCCGGAGTCCGCCTGCGCGACCGGCACGAGCATCGTCAGCGCGCCCGCGATCAATGCGACGGTGGCGAGGTGCCGCTTGCTGGAAGTGGAAGTGCCCATCTCTTTCCTCCTTTGGTCTCGACCGTCCTCTGTGCGGTCGTTCACCCCACTTGACCGCAGCGCGCTTAGGGCACGGCAAGACCGGGGTAAAAGGAGGCTTAAGCGGGAGTGGTGCTCAGTCCTCGGTCGAGTGCGTCGGGCCCTCGGGCTCGGCCTCGTAGGCCTCGGGTGAGCCCGGGTGGATGCCCTGCTCGGCACCGCCGCCTCCCGACGCAGCAACCTCGGAAACTCGCTGCTCGAGCGTGCCGAGCACCTGCTGCACCTGTTGATTCACGATCGGCTGCAGGACACGCTGGCCCATCGCTCCGACCGGCCCCGCGATCTTCACGTCTGCTTCCCACGCCATCGACGTCCCCTCGCCTGCCTCAGAGAGCGTGAACGAGGTCTTCATGTCCATGAGCGCCCCGACTCCGGTTCCCTTCGCCCGCATCGACGCGAACTCGGGCGGGCGCTCGTCGAGCTTCTCGAAGTTCATCTTCATGTTCAGCCCGCCGAGGCCCAGCGGCACCTTCACCTTCGCCGACCAGTGGCGCTCGTCGGCGATCTCGAAGCTCTCGACCCCGGGCATGAGCTTCGCCATCTCGGACGGCTCGTTGATCACGCTCCAGACGACGTCGCGGGGCGCGGAGAGCTCCTTCGTGCCGGAGACGATCATCTCGACACCACCGAGACGTTGGCGCGCGTGGACTCCGGGTCTTGGAGCATCGACCAGACTCTATGCGGCGGGTTGCAGCTGTCGTAGACGATCGCGTTGCCGGCTGCCTTCAGCGCGTCCTGGATAGCGGCACCGATGCAGTGGATTCCACCGCCGCCGCCTTCGCCCATGCCCTTCGCGCCTAGCGGTGCGATCGGCGACGGAGACTCCATCGCCCCCGTCTTCAGCGGAGGCATATCCAGTGCGTGCGGGACGTGGTAGTCGTAGAAGTTGGCGGTGAGGAGTGTCCCCTCCTCGTCGTAGACGAACTCCTCGGAGAGGGCAGCGCCGATCGCGTGCGTCGTCGCCCCGTGCACCTGGCCCTCGACGATCATCGGGTTGATCCGAACCCCGCAGTCGTCCACCGCCGCGTAGTCGACGATCTCGACGACGCCCGTCTCGGGATCGACCTCCACGACCGCCGCGTGGATCTGGGTCGCGTATGTGAGCGTGAGCTGGCCGGTCTTCTTCTCCGTGTCGACCATCCCGAAGTACGGGCGGCAGACGTAGCGATGGTTCAGCGTCGGGTTGAAGTCGGGTGGCAGGAACGCATTGTTGGCGTTGACGATTGCGCCGAGCGCCATGAAGGGAAGTGCCGCCTCCTCGGGCCCGTCCTTGATGCGGGCGAACCCGTCGGCCAGCTCGATCGCCTCCACCGGCGCCTGGAGAACAGCCGCGGCGAGCTGAACCATGTCCTCGCGAACGAGCTCGGCCGCCCCCTTCACCGCGCCGAGGCCGGTGAACGCGAACTGGCTCGCGTACGTGCCCGAGAAGCCGGCGTGCGAGTTGAACCACGTGTCGTGGCCGCGGCGGACGTTCACCTGCTCGGGCGGGCAGCCGAGGATGTCGGCGACGACTTGCGCCGCGGTCGTCTCGTGGCCCTGCCCCTGCGGGACGGTGCCGAGCGTCACGACGACCTCCCCGAAGATGTCGAGCTTGACCGACGCCGCCTCGTTGTTCCCCGAGAACTGGAGATCGGGGTTCAGGAGCGTCGACTGCCCGAAGTTGTTCGTCCCCGAGTCGAGGGTCGAGCCGATTCCGAAGCCGAGGAGCTTCCCTCGCTCGGCCGCCTCCTTCCGGCGCTCCTCGATCGAGCCGGAGTCGATCAGGTCGAGCGCGATGTCGAGCGCCGCCGCGTAGTCGCCGGAGTCGTAGACGCAGCCGTTCGGCGTCTCGTAGGGCATCTGCTCCGTCTTGACGTAGTTCTTCTTGCGCACCTCGACGGGATCGAGACCCAGCTCCGAGGCGACGATGTCGATGATCCGCTCGGTCAGCCAGAGGTGCTGCATGCGCGAGTAGCCGCGGTTCGGCGACACGGGCGACTTGTTCGTGCAGACCTGGGTGAAGTCGACCCGGATGTTCCGCCAGGTGTACAGGCCGGGTGTGACCTGCGCCCAGATGATGCAGCCGAGCGGCTCGTAGCGCGGGAAGGCGCCGCAGTCGTCGAGTGCTCGCACCTTGAACCCGGTCATCGTCCCATCCGCCAGGACTGCGACCTCGACGTCGAAGAACGTGCGCTCGTTGCCGTGCGCGTTCGCCGTGTGCTGGTCGGTGCGCCACTCCGTCCACTGGACGGGGCGGCCGAGCTTGCGCGCCATGAGGCAGAGGACGACGTACTGCGGGTGGAGGCAGATCTTGTTCCCGAAGCCGCCGCCGATGTCGTGCGTGACGAAGCGGAGCTTGTCGATCCCGGTGCGGAGGGCGGGTGCCATCCAGATCGCGCCCACACCCGGCATCTGGTGGTTGCAGGTGAGCGTCCACTCAGCCGTGCCCCTGTCGTACTCCACGAGCGCGCCCGCGCACTCGAGCGGAGTCGAGGAAAAGCGGTGGAAGTGGAGGCGGTCGATCTTGACAACGTGATCTGCGTCGGCGAGCGCCTGGTCGACGTCGCCCCAGTCGAAGACGCCCGACCAGACGACGTTCGACCCCGCGTCGTCGTGGAGGACGGTCTCGTTCTTGAGCGACTCCTCGGCGTCGATCAGAACCGGCAGCGGCTCGTACTCGACCTCGACGAGATCCGCCGCGTCGCGGGCGAGCTCGCGGGTCGCGGCGCAAACCGCCGCGACGGGCTCCCCCATGTGCCGCACCCTTCCCACCGCGAGCGCGTAGTCCTTGATGTTCCCGCCTGGCTCGACCGACATCTCGAAGAAGGGGTCGGTGTGGATCGCGACCTCGTCCCCGGTCAGAGTCCCGTACACCCCGTCGAGCTCGAGGGCCTTCCCGACGTCGATGGAGACGATGCGCGCGTGCGCGTAGGGCGAGCGGACGAAGTGGACGTAGCCCATCCCGTGCCGGCGAACGTCGTCGAAGAACGTGCCGAGCCCCTGGACGAGCCGCTTGTCCTCGCGGCGCAGTATGGGTTGGCCGATGTAGCCGCGCTCGAGAGTCTTCGCAGGCGGCGCTTCGGTCTCCACGGTTGTCGAAACCTGGCCTTGTAACAGACTGTTACTTAGCTCGCTCGTCACGCTCGGTTCTCACCTCCGCCAACCGCGACCACGGCTTCGACGATGTTCACGTAGCCGGTGCAGCGGCAGATGTTTCCCTGGAGCGCGTAGCGCACGTCGTCCTCCGTCGGAGTCGGATTCCGTTCGAGCAGGGCGGCCGCGCTCATCAGCATCCCGGGCGTGCAGAAGCCGCACTGGAGCGCGTGGTGCTCGTTGAACGCTTTCTGCAGCGGGGTGAGCTCGCCCTCCGCCGCGAGACCTTCGACCGTCGCGATCCGCGCTCCGTCGGCCTGAACCGCGAGCAGCATGCAGCTCTTCACCGGCTCGCCGTCGAGATGGACGGTGCAGGCCCCGCAGTTGCCGGTGTCGCAGCCGATGTGTGTTCCGGTCAACCCGAGGTCGTCGCGGATCGCGTGGACGAGGAGGCGGCGAGCTTCGACCTCGAGCTCGACGGACTCGCCGTTGATCTCGAACGCGATCGCGCGACTGGAGGCGGGCGCGCTCATGAGGCCGCCTTCCTCCGGCCCGCCGCCTGGAGCACGGCTCGCACGGCCGAGACCTCGGCGAGATGCCGCCGATAGTCCGCCGAGCCGTGGACGTCCGACGGGGGATCGAGCGACGCGCCCAGACCTTCTGCAGCCGCCCGCACCGCATCCTCCGAGAAATCGCCGCCCGCGAGACGCTCCTCCATCGCCGTCGCGCGGATAGGCACGGCCGCGACACAACCGATCGCGATCCGCACGCTCTCGTCGGAGACATTCGCGGCGGCGTCGACGACATACGTGCCGTGCTTGCCGATCGTGATTCCCGAGAAGCCATCGCCCTCGCCGCTCGAAGGGGGAACCGAGACCTTCGTCAGAAGCTCGCCCTCGCCCACCGC
>JBBDMN010000123.1:0-4810 GCA_040878305.1 Gaiellaceae bacterium | reverse complement strand
AGGAGCTCCAGCTCGACGACGCGCCGGTCCTCGACTCCGAGCTCTTCCTCGTCGACGGGAACAACCTCGCGTATCGAGGCTTCTTCGCTCTGCCCGAGGAGCTCCAGACGACAGACGGGCAGCCGACGAACGCTCTGCTCGGGTTCACGAACATGCTCTTCAAGCTCCTCTCCGACTACAAGCCGCGCGGTGTCGCGGTGGCGTGGGACACGAAGCCGGTGCACCGGACGGAGATCTCCGCCGAGTACAAGGCAGAGCGCCGTCCGATGCCGGACCTCCTGCGCGAGCAGTTCCCGCACTTCCGCCCGATCGTCGAGGCGTTCGGCTACCGAAATCTCGAGTTCGACGGGTGGGAGGCGGACGACGTCATCGCCACCCTCGCCACGCATGCCGACGAGGCCGGGATCAAGACCTGCGTCGTCTCCACCGACCGCGACGCGTTCCAGCTCGTCTCGGAAAACGTCTGCCTGATGATGACGCCGCGCGGCGTCGCCGACGTCCACGTCTACACACCCGACCGCGTTGAGGCGCGCTACGGAGTCCGCCCGGATCAGGTGCCGGACTTCATCGGGCTCAAGGGCGACACGAGCGACAACATCCCGGGCGTCCCGGGGATCGGAGACAAGACCGCGGGACAGCTCATCGCCCAGTACGGGTCGCTCGAGGCCGTCCTCGAGCACGCAGGCGAGCTTTCCCCGGCGCGGTCGCGCTCGCTTACCGAGCACGCCGAGCAGGCACGCGCCTCCAAGCTCCTCGCGACGATGCGCCGAGACCTCGAGCTCGACGTCGACATCGAGAACGTCGTCTCGCAGCCACCCGATCGCTCGCAGCTGAAGGAGATCTTCCGCCGCTTCGAGTTCAGAGGGCTTCTCAGCCGGGTGGACACGCTCGACGACGCCCTCCCCGCAGCCGAACGTCCGAAGGCGGAGTCGCAAACAGTCCCGTGGCGCGAGGGCGAGGTGTCGGCGCTCGAGGGCCGGGTCGGCCTGGCCGCCGACGCGGAGCGCATCGCCGTCGCCACCGGCTCCGAGGTGGTCATCGCACGCGGCGCAAGTAACAGACTGTTACAAGGCGAGAAGGTCGTGCTCGCCGCGCACGACGCGAAGGCGCTCCGAGTCCAAGCGGCCGATGACACGCTGATCGCCGCATACCTGATCGACCCCGGCCGCGCCGAGTACTCGCTCGACGATCTCGCTGCAGAGAACGGGTTCGAGCTCGAGCCCGATCCTGCAGCAGAGGATGAGACGTCAGCGCTCGTGCGTCACGCGGAAGCGACTCGGCGTCTCGCTCCCTTGCTTCGTGAACGAGTACGGGAGCGCGGGCTCGAGCGGCTGTACGACGAGATCGAGCTGCCGCTGTCGACCGTTCTCGCTGCGATGGAGGACGCAGGCATCCGCATCGACACGTACCGGATGGGCGAGATCACCGCCCGCCTCTTCGACCGGGTCGAGGAGCTCGAGGCGCGGACTTACGAGCTTGCGGGCGAGGAGTTCGTGATCGGCTCGCCGCTGCAGCTCGGACGCATCCTCTTCGAGAAGCTCGAGCTGACCCCGGGACGCAAGGGGAAGACGGGGTACTCGACCGACGGCAAGGTGCTGCGCGCGATCCGGGCGGACCACGAGATCGTCCCGGTCGTCGAGGAATGGCGCGAGCTGACGAAGCTCATGAACACCTACCTCGGGCCGCTGCCGACCCTGATCGGCGAAGACGGGCGCCTCCACACGACCATCAACCAGACGGTCGCCGCCACCGGGCGTCTCTCGACCTCGAACCCGAACCTCCAGGCGATCCCGATTCGCACGGAGCTCGGGCGCGAGATTCGCTCCGCCTTCGTCGCCGAGCCGGGGCACCGCTTGCTCTCCGCGGACTATTCGCAGATCGAGCTCAGGATCCTTGCCCACCTCTCCGGCGAGCCGAAGCTGCGCGAGGCGTTCCTGCGTGGCGAGGACATCCACACGGCGACCGCCTCCGAGGTGCTCGGCAAGGATCCGGCGACGCTCACGAAGAGTGAGCGGAACGTCGCCAAGATGATCAACTTCGGGATCGTCTACGGGATCTCGGCCTTCGGGCTCTCCGAGAACCTGGACATCCCGAAGGAAGAGGCTCAGACCTACATCGACGCCTACCTCGCCCGCTTCCCGCTCGTGCAGGCGTTCATCGCGCGGACGATTGCGCAGGCGAGCGAGGACGGTTACGCGACGAGCCTGCTGGGCCGGCGCCGACCCGTGCCCGAGCTTCGCGCCTCGAATCGCCAGACGCGCGGCTTCGGCGAGCGCGC
The DNA here is from genome assembly GCA_040878305.1 of Gaiellaceae bacterium. Taxonomy (GTDB): domain Bacteria; phylum Actinomycetota; class Thermoleophilia; order Gaiellales; family Gaiellaceae; genus GMQP-bins7. The sequence goes on along the minus strand of JBBDMN010000123.1, from coordinate 2,532 downwards.
CGCGGTCAACTTCTGCATGCAGGGGTCGAACGCGGACATCATCAAGGTGGCGATGGTGGAGATCCACCGTCGGCTCCGCGACGAAGGGCGCGGCGCGCGTCTCGTCCTGCAAGTGCACGACGAGCTCCTGCTCGAGGTGCCCGAGACGGAGATCTCGGCCGTGCGCGAGCTCGTGCGCGAGGAGATGGTCGGCGCGTACCCGCTCGACCCGCCGCTGGCCGTCGACATCGGCGTCGGCGACGACTGGGCCGAAGCGAAGTCCTAGCGCCTCATTTCTCACGGACTCCAGCCATTTGCGAAGTGAACGGCTGGCTATACTCCGCGATCCGATGGCGAACGACACGGTGGAAAAGCCGACGATGATCGAGGAAGGGGTCTGGATCGCGGGCCCCGACGGGGAGCTCATCCCCGACTACGACTCGTCGTTCCCCGAGATCAACGAAGGGGAGGTCGTACACGGCATCGTCGTCCGCGTGGACAAGGACGAGGTGCTCGTCGACATCGGCTACAAGTCCGAAGGGGTCATCCCCGTCGCCGAGCTCACGATCCGGCGGTCGGTCAACCCCGCCGACGAGGTATCGGTCGGCGAGGAGATCGACGCGCTCGTACTGACCAAGGAGGACACGGAAGGTCGACTGATCCTCTCCAAGAAGCGAGCCCGCTTCGAGCTCGCCTGGAAGCGGATCGAAGGGGCCGCCGAGTCCGGCGAGCCGGTAAACGGAAAGGTGATCGAGGTCGTCAAGGGCGGTCTCATCCTCGACCTCGGCGTACGCGGCTTCCTGCCGGCCTCCCTCGTCGACATCCGGCGCGTCCAGGATCTCGACGAGTTTCTCGGAAAAGAGCTTCGCTGCAAGGTCATCGAGCTGAACCGCTCGCGCAACAACGTCGTCCTCTCCCGTCGCGCCGTCCTCGAGGACGAGCGCAAGGAGATGCGCCAGGCGATCCTCGACCGGTTGAGCCCCGGCGACGTGATCGAGGGGCAGATCTCGAACATCGTCGACTTCGGAGCCTTCGTCGATCTGGACGGCATGGACGGTCTGATCCACATCTCCGAGCTCTCCTGGAGCCATGTCAACCACCCGTCCGAGGTGCTCGATATTGGACAGACGGTGAAGGTCAAGGTGCTCGACATCGACCGCGACCGCCAGCGGATCTCGCTGGGCCTAAAGCAGACGCAGAGCGATCCGTGGCAGCAGGTGCTCGATTCCTATCGCGAGGACGATGTCGTGGAAGGCCGCGTGGCGAAGGTCGTCACGTTTGGGGCCTTCGTCGAGATCCTCCCCGGAGTCGAGGGCCTCGTGCACATCTCCGAGCTCGCGGCGCATCACGTGGAGAACCCGCGGGAGGTCGTCGCACAGGGGCAGGCGGTAAACGTCCGCGTTCTCGAGATCGACGGCGACCGGCGGCGGCTCTCGCTGTCGCTCAAGCGCGTCGAGGAGGGCGATGCACCCGTTCCGCGCGCCGACGGAGCCGAATCCGTGCACCTCACGCCGAATCTGATCCTCTCCGAGGAGGCGTTCCCGACGGGCGGGACGGTCGCTCCTTCCGACGAGGCCGAGGTGTCGGACGGCGAGCTCGAAGCCGAGGGCAGCATTCCCGAGACCGTCGCTGCCGGAGACGTTGTGACAGACGAGGAGACCGAAGCCGCCGAGTCCGAGATCGTGGCAGAGGCCGAGCCGGAAGTCGCGGACGCGGACGAGCCGGCCGATGAGGCTGAGCCCGAGATCGAGGACGCGGCCCAGGCGATCGATGAGCCGGAACCACCGGACATGGACGAGCCGGCCGAGGACGCCGAGCCCGAGATCGCGTCCGAGCTCGACGAATCCGCCTAGGTTTCGTTTGCAGCGTCCGATCGCGGTCGCGATCACGGGGGGCATCGGAGCCGGCAAGAGCTCAGCTCTCGCGAGCTTTCGCAGCCACGGCGCGGCGACTGTCTCGAGCGACGAGATCGTCCACCATCTCCTCGCCACCGATCCGGAGGTTAAGCAGGCGCTCGTCGAGCGACTCGGTGAGGAGATCCTCGGGGAGGACGGAGCTCCGGACCGCGAGCGGATCGCCCTCCGTGTCTTCAAGGACCGCGATGCGCTCGACTTCCTCGAGAAGCTGCTGCACCCCCTCGTCTCGCGCGAGTACCTCGCCTGGCGGGAGCAGCTGGCGGCGCTCCCGAATCCACCGCGAGTCTGCGTGACCGAGGTTCCCTTGCTCTACGAGGCCGGCGGCGAGAAGCGCTTCGACAAGGTGGTCGTCGTGACCGCCCCGGCGAAGCTCCGCGAGGCGCGGCGGGGAGGACGCACTGACGATCGAGAGTCGCGGCTCCTCCCCGATCGTGAGAAGACGAAACGGGCGGACTTTGTCTACGTCAACACCGGTACGCCTGAGGAGCTGGACGCCTGGGTCGCGGACGTGATGGCGACCCTGTCCAGAGAAGAACCGTCCCGTAACGACACGCAATCGCCAAGTTACAACTTGTAACTTGGCCGGCTCGACCCTCAGGAGAAGGGCGAAATCGTGCGGCTCCTCTCCTTTCTAGCC
>JBBDMN010000122.1:0-4877 GCA_040878305.1 Gaiellaceae bacterium | reverse complement strand
GGAGCAGCTCGAGGATGCGCTCGCTGGCCATGCAGCCGGTTTCATATCAGCGTCCAGGGTCTAGGGGCGAGATAGATCTCGCGCTAAGGGAGCGCGAGACGCTGCCCGGGCACGATCGTCGCGCCCTCGAGATGGTTCCTGCGCTGGAGCTCCCAGACGCCCTCACGAGGATCGCCCGCGAAGTTCGCCACGGCGACCGACCAGAGCGTGTCCCCCGGCTCCACCCGGTAATAGCGCTGCTGCGCGCCGGCTCCGCTATCGCGCGCGAGAACTGCCCAGAGGGCGACCGCGACGAAGAGGACGATGACGACACGACCGAACATGTGTTCGCAGTATGAGCGAACATACGTTCGATGTCAAGGAGGTCTCAGCGAAGTACCGGCAGCTCGTGAGCGAAGAGGGTCTGTCGGTTTCGGTTGGACAATGCGGTGAGCTCCACCGCGACCTCCCCGCGAACGTCTTCGCCTCCGGGAACCGTCAGCACCACGCTCAGCGGCCGCAACCCCTTTACGTTCAGCGCCCGGCAGAGCGAGCCGAGTGACCCGATCGCTCTCCACGCGCCTCCACCGATTCCCCGTATCTCGAGGTCGCTGACGCAGAGAGCTGCGCGCACGTCCTCGCCCGCCGCGATCCGCACAGTAGTGGCCGATCCGCCGGCACCGACGTCGACCGTCGGGTCCAGCACCTCGTCCGTCGGGCTCCAGAGGACTTCGTCTCCGGAGCAACCCGCCGCAGCGTCGGCAATAGCGGCCTGCACCGCCGCAACCGCGGGTCGCGGCGTCCCGTCCGCCCGCAGGAGCGCAGCCTGGAACCCGGTGCGAAGGCCGTCGTCTCTGAAGCCGAAGAAGCTCACCGAGGCGATGTCAGGGTCGCAGGTCGCTCGGCGGATCAAGTCGCCGTAGATGAATGCCTGGGTCAGCTCGTTGGTCACAGGGACGTTCTCGGCGCCCTGGTACCCGGCGCGGAGCGAGGTGTCCACCTGCCATCCCACCTCGTCGAGGTGGATCTTCAGCCCCTCCGTGGTCGTCGGCTGAGCGGTGCCGTCGAAGGCATCCCAAAGGGCCTGTTTCACACGGTCGAGGTTGGAGAAGCCGGCGTTCGGCCATGGGTAGCCTCGGTCGAGCGGATCGGTGGCCCGGTTCGGGTACGGGTGGAAGCTGAACGAGTCCATCAGCGGCCGCGTACGGCCGCTCCTGCGGTACCAGGCGCCGAGCGCGCGTAGGAAGCGGACGGGCGACGTCGACACGTTGCTCTTCGCCTTCGGCTTGTCGTTACCGCGAGGAGAGAGGCCGACACCGACCACTTGGAGCTGCGGGTCGATCGCCTTCAGCGCGTCGTGAGCCGCGGCGAGGTATGGCCCGAAAGCCGGCGCAGAGACGATAGCGCCTGAACGCTTGAACTGGGGCCGCCAGAATGCCGGCTGGTTCGGCTCGTTGCCGATCACGAACTGCGTGACCTGCGGAAACGCCTGCGCAACCGCCGTGACGTAGCCGGCGAACAGCGCCGGCGATCCGAGTCCAGCCTCCAGCTCTCTCGGCGGATACGGGTAAACGGCGAGGACGACGCGAAGTCCCGCAGCAAGCGCGTTCGGGACGATGCGGTCGAGATGCTGCTTGTCCTGGATCACCATGGCCTGGCTCGGCCTGAAGCGGACGCCGATCACCGTCTGACGCAGGCCCACCGCAGCCATTTCGCCGTACGTCGCGAAACCGGCGTCGGCCGCGTGCTTCGCCGAGTCGTCGTTCGCGCCGATATCCGCGGCAGGCGCAGCCGCCGCTCCGACGAGGAGCGCGACGAGGAAAGCCGTTGCCGCAGCAGATAGTCGCATTCGAGTTCTCTTCCGCGGGCTCCCCTCGCCCCCGGGCCGTCGGAGCCTAGAGGCGAGCCAGAATCGCGTCAAGCAAGTATCCGCTCCCGAAGCGGACGGAATCGTCGGCCGGGAGGCCCGTCTCCTCCGCCGCCAACTCGATAGCCGCGCGAGCATCGTCGTCGCTCTCGAGCTCGGCAGTGTTGAGCGCGAGGCAGACGACGCTCGCTCGGCGACGGGGAAGCGAGATGCGCTCGTGCAGCTCGACGAGCTCCCGAAGAGGCGGGATCGGGTGGCCGGGGCAGCCCTCGATCTCGGTCGCACCCGCGCGATGACAGAGGACGAAGACATGCGGCGCCGACCCGTGGACGAGCCCGAGCGTCACGCCGGAGTACATCGGATGAACGAGCGAGCCTTGACCCTCGACGAAGAGCAGCTTCCCGCCGCGCTCGGCGCCCTCGACAACGAGGCGCTCGGCTGCTCCGGCGAGGAAGTCGGCGACGACGGCGTCGACCGCGATCCCCCAACCCGCGATCGCAATCCCGGTCTGGCCGGTCGGCACGAACACGGAGGCGAGGCCGCGTCGGCGGGCCTCCAGATCGAGCTCGACGGCGACGGTCTTCTTGCCGATCGCACAGTCCGAGCCGACGGTGAGGACGATCTTCGCGTCGACCTCGAGGTTCGCGCCAGTCGGCACGCTCAGACCCGCGGGTGGCCGGCGGAGGTCGCGCAGCTCGACCCCGTGCCGCCCGGCGAGCTCGGTCAGCTCGGGATCCTCCGACACGAGCTCGTGCAGGCCGCTCTCCAGGTCGAGGCCCTCGGCGATGCAGCTCTTCAGAAGCTCGCGCCAGGCGGGCGGGAAGCGTCCACCTTGCGTCGCCACCCCGACGACCGCGACGGTGGGCGCGAAGCGGAGGGCATCGGTCACTGTGCCGACGACCGGGATCCCGTCGTGCGTCTCGCCGGTGCGGGCAGAATCGAGGATCGCAACGACCGGATCGGGGCCGTAGCGGATGATCCCGCGCATCGTCTTCCCGTAGTGCGCGTCGTGCGAGAACCCCTCGCCGAGGATGAGGAGTCGCCGCGCGGGCTTCATTGCGCGGCCACGGACACGCCGAGTCCCGGCTCGCTCGACGGGACCTGGACGCCGCCCACGAGCTCGACGCCGGGACACGGGTCGTCGCGCAAGAGGAGGTTCCCGTCCAGGTCCACGTGATCGCAGAGCGGGGCGACGCAGCATCCCGCCGCGATCCCAAGCCCCGACTCGAGCATGCATCCGAGCATCACGCCGAGCCCGAGCGCGCGCGCCGCATGCACCATGCGGACCGCCTCGCGGATCCCGCCGGATTTCGCGAGCTTGATGTTGATCCCGTGCGCGATCTCGGCACATAACGCGACGCTCGCGAGCGTGTGGCAGTCCTCGTCGACGTAGATCGGGACGGCCGAGCGCTCCTTGAGAACGCGACCTGCTTCGTCTCCTGCGCGCAAGGGTTGCTCGCAGTATTCGACGCCGAGCTTCGCGAGCTGTGGAAGGGCTTCGAGCGCCTCGTCGAGCGACCACCACTCGTTAACGTCGACCTGGAGCGGGAGGTCGGTCACGGAGCGCACGGCGCGGACGCGCTCGACGTCGAGGCCGTCTCCCCCACCGAGCTTGAGCTTCAGGCGCCTGTACGAGGATGCGGCCTTCTCCGCGCGGCGCGCCATGTCGTCCGGGTCGCCGAGCCAGATCGTCCACGATGTCGGTGGCCCCTTCCGCGGCAGCCCGAGCAGGCGGAACGCGGGACTCCCGAGCAGCTTCCCCTGAAGATCGTGGAGCGCCCCGTCGATCGCCGCCTTCGCCGCCTGCTCGCCCGGCGTAACGGCGAGTCGCTTGCCGATGTCCTCGAGCGCGAAGGGATCATCGCCGAGGAGCTCTGCGTGCTCTTCCACGAAGGCGACGGCCGACTCCACCGACTCGTCGTAGCGCTCGACCGGCGCGCCCTCGCCATACCCGGTGTAGCCCTCGTGGCCGATCGTCACATGGATGACGTCCGCAGTGTCCGTTGCGTCGCGAGCGATGACGAAGGTCTCGGCGAGGTGCAGGCGGACGATGCGGGTACCGACTTCCACGCGTAGAGGTTACGGCTGCGCGATCCCTACGACGTAGGCGACCACGTCCGCTTCATCTCGACCCGAGACGAGCGCCGGCGGCATCACCCCGGCCCCTTGTCGGATCGTGGCAGCTACCTCGACGGCGTCGAGTCCCGTGTCGGCGAGCCGCGGCGCTATTCCTCCCCCTTCTCCTCCTGAGCCGTGACAGCTAGCGCAGTCGCGCTGGAACACGGTCTCGCCCCGATAGATGTCTCCCCCCGTGCCGACAGCCTGTGCAGGAGCGGAGGGCTCGAAGATCTGGGCCTGGGCGAGGGCGAAGGTGACGACGACGACAATCGCCCCTACGAGCACGGGTCTCCACGCGCGGCTCATCAGAACCCGAACCGCACGTTCGTGAAATACCAGAGGCTCGACGTCAACCAGAGGAGCCCAAGGATCGATGCGAGCGACGCCCCAGCCACAGGAAGCGCCCAACCGGGAAGCGAGCGGTCGCGGACGATCAGCACCTTGGCCGCGAAGACGCCGTAGAAGAACGTGCCCACGAGCGAGTGCGCCGCGACGCGCGTGTCGGGCGTCTGGAAGCCGAGGATCGTGACGCAGTGAAAGAACACGGGGAGTGTGAAGAAAAATGCGAGCCGGCCCGACCAGCGGTGGACGCGGGCGACCCGGGAGCCCTGCATCCGGAGCAAGGAGAGCTTCCCGAAGATCCGCGCCGCGGTAGTCACCTGGACAAGGGCGAGCACGAGCGCGGCCGTCGCGAGCCAGGCCTTCGCTGCGATCGTCGACGAGAAGACCGTCGTGACGAGATCGGTATAGGTCTCGCTGACGTCGGCTAACGGCACAGTCTGGAGCCTACGACCCAACGCTCCGAGCCTCAAGGAGAGCGACGGTAGACTTGTCCTTCTCGCGCTCGTAGCTCAGGGGATAGAGCGTTGGCCTCCGGAGCCAAAGGTCGTAGGTTCGATTCCTACCGGGCGCA
>JBBDMN010000121.1:0-4883 GCA_040878305.1 Gaiellaceae bacterium | reverse complement strand
GCGAGACGCCGGACAAGCGCAACGACCCAGCTCGCCTCGTACCCCTCGAGCAACTCCGCCCCCGCGGCATCGCGCACGCGCCAATGGCTGCGGAGAAGCGACCGACCGAAGTCCTTCTCGAGCATTCCGATCACCGCGCCGCCGGCGTCGAGCACCTCGTGACGGCCGCGGAACTCGAAGACCGACTTCGACTTGATCATGAAGACGTGGGCGTCGTCGTCGGGCGAGACGCGAAAGCGGATGTCTTCCTTGATCTTCATCTTCTTCTGCTTCACGAAGAGCAGCGGACGTCCCTCCTCCGTCGATCCGGGAGTTGGAATGCTGACCCGATACTCGTTCCCGATCGGCTTGAAGACCTGTTGAATCAAGAGCCGGTCAGCGGCCTCGAGCTCAGCGAGAACGGCGTTCGAGTCGGACGCGAAGGCAGCCACGGGGACGGATGGTAGACGGTGGCGAGCAGCCTCCTCAGCCGCGTCGCTGGATGAAGCTGATCTGGCCGCCCGTCTCGAGCACGGCCCACTCGATGTCGGCGAGCTTCGAGATTCCCTCGCGTCGCGCGGCGGCGCGAAGCTCGTCGATCGTGATCCGGTTGCTGTCGAGGTTCTTCTTGATCGGCTCGCCGTCCTGGAGGACGATGACCGGCTCGCCGTCGATCACCGGTCGCAGGAAGGGAACCTTGAAGCTCCCGTAGGAGACGACCACGGTGAGGACCGCGATGGTGCCGCCGGCGAGCACGAGCCCGGTCACCGAGAAGTCGTTCTGCGTCACTCCCTGCTGGACGAGATCGCCGATCATCACGAGCAGGATCAGATCGAACGGCTGCATCGAGGCGAGCTCCCGCCGCCCGACGATCCGGGTCACCAGGAGCACGAAGAAGAACGCGAAGACGGCGCGGAGGACGATGTCCATCAGGGCCACACCAGCGCGTCGCGGTCGAGGGAGATCAGCTTGCGCTCGCCGTCGTAGAGATCCACGGACTGGGAGCGCGTTCCCAGCGCGGTGGGATTGACCTGGAAATGAAGGTAAAGGCGGTACTCGTCGCCCGCAGGGATCCGGCCGAGCTCGAGTGCGATTCGCCCGTCCCTGCTCGCCTCGCCAACGGGCGAGGGCTCGACGGTGTTGAGGGTGATGTCCTCCACCCAGTCGGGATCGAGCACGAGCGTCGCGCTCTCCAGCTCGTCGATCGCCACGACGCGGAAACGAGCCTGGAAGAAGAGCCCGCCTCGAAGCTTCGTCGGAGCCGACACCTCGAGCCGCGCCGCCGAGCTCTCTCCGCCACTGACTGCGACCCGCTGCCCGAACACGTTGAAGAGCCCGAGAACGAGGATCGCGGCGACCAGCGCCACGATTACCTGACGGACGATCGGCCGACGCTCGCGACCTGCGAGGTCGCGATGGCGGTCGAGCATCAGCCCCTCAGGCGCGGCCATTGCCCGTGCGTTTTCGGTGTCCGCGGGGTGGCTCCTACCGGCCGAGCCCTTGCGAGCCCCCGAAGATGCGCCCGGCAAGATTCGAACTTGCGACCTCTGCCTCCGCAGGGCAGCGCTCTATCCCCTGAGCTACGGGCGCAGGGACGAGAAGTCTAGCTGGGTCACGATGCGGCCCCTGAGGTCCAGTGGCGCCTCACGAGGCACCTCGACGCGGACGTAACCCAAGGCGAGCACATGGTCGTTCTTCGTGGCGGCGCTCGTGACCCTGCCGACGGACTTGTCTTCGTACAGAAGCTCCGCGTCGTACTCAGGCAGCTCCTCGCCCTCGATCTCGAGCACACGCAAGGTCCGGTTCACCCGGCCGCGGTAGTGCTGGCGCGCGACCGGCTCCTGTCCGGGATAACAGCCCTTCTCGAAATCGATGGCGTGCACATCGAGCCCGGCCTCGGCTGGGAGCACTCGATCGTCGATCTCGCGTCCGAGCCTGGGCGTCCCCGCCTTGATCCGCAGCAGCTCGAGCGCCTCCTCCTCCACCGTCGCCTCGAGCTCGGAGTCGAGCACCTCGACCGCCGGCAGTCCGTAATCGGCGTTCGGAATCCCGTTCGCCTCGCCGAAAACGACGGCCGAGACATGCTCCTCGAGCTCGATCTCGCACTTCTTCGCGAAGCGCGAGCGGAGGAGCGTTGCTCGCACACGCTCGCCCGAGCCGGGTTCGGTCAGGAGGAGGAAGTCGTCGGCTGCTCGGCGGAGGACGGTCATCGTCGCGATCACCCGGGCCTTGGGCGTCAAGAGCAGCGCCGCGCACGCATCGCCCGGTGGGAGCGCCTCGACGTCGTTCGAGACCATCGCCTGCAGATACGAGGCGGCATCAGAACCCCGCACGCCGACGAAGTCGCGCGGGCGACGGGCGACGCGTAACGCAGTGAATGTCATGGCTTTGATGGTTATCGACGCGATCCGGCCGCGAAGCGGCCGCTTCAGGGGTCTTGCGCGAACGGAATCCGCACTCGCGGATTCCGTTCATGCGCAGCTAATAGTGTAGGAACGTGTTCCGAGGCCGCGCAGAACGCAAGGTGATCGATGCCGGATACGACCCGGCGAGGCTGCCTCCGGGCCAGTATCTGACCCAGAAGTGGCCCGTCCTCCATGCGGGAAGTGTCCCTGCCACGGACCTCGCAACCTGGGACTTCAACGTCACGGGCGAGGTGGAGAACCCGCTCCGTCTCACCTGGGACGAGCTCAACCGTCTACCGAGAGCCGCGATCACGGAGGACATCCACTGTGTCACGCGCTGGAGCCGGTTCGACGTGACGTTCGAGGGCATCCACTGGAGCGCGCTCGAGGAGCTGGTGCGGCCGAAGCCGTCAGCCCATTTCGTCGTCGCCCACTCGGAGCAGGGGTACACGGCCAACGTGCCGATCGCGTCTTTACGGGATCCGCTCGCGCTCCTCGCCACACACGCCGACGGCGAGCCGCTCACCCCCGATCACGGCTGGCCCCTCCGCCTGGTGATTCCCGGCAAGTACTTCTGGAAGAGCGCGAAGTGGCTCCGCGGGATCGAGCTCACGTCATCCGATCGACCCGGCTTCTGGGAGCGTTACGGTTACCACAACGACGCCGACCCGTTCAACGAAGAGAGATACGGCTTCTAGGACAGTGCGGAGCCAATGACATTTCGCCGAGCCCTGCATCGACGCTCGTGGCCGGAGGGCGATTCACTCGCCCGGGAGGCCAAGCACGGTTGACCCATGCGACCAGGCAAGGAAGGGGGCCCACGGGGGGAACATCGTTTCCCCCGTGAATGATTTCCCCCTTCCGGGGGAGGAACGAGACGGCGGCATCGGCGACAACCTGATCACTACCCATCCTCCCAGTTCTTCCCCTCGAGCGGCCGTTCCCAGCGGCCGCTCTCTTTTTGTGGGGGGGAAACGATGTTTCCCCCACGGACCGCCCTTCCTTGGCGTTTCGCACAGCTGCGGCGCCTGTTGGCCTCCCGGGCGAATGAATCGCCCTCCGGGCACCAACGGAACCTGCAGGGCTAAGCCTTCTCAGGCTGCGCGTAACGGCTTCTTGCATTCCGCCGAGAGCGGGCTACACTCCGTGGGTCACTACGCCTCCCAGGGGGACTCAAATGAGATCGCTTCTTGCGCCGGCCACCGTGCTGGCTTTTTTTGTCGTCCTCTTCGCCGTGCCCGCGTCGGCAGCACAGGGAGAGGGACCGCGACATGCATTCATCGTCGTGCTCGACGACTCGGTCGGACGAGCCGCTCCCGTCGCCGCCGAGCATTCGCAGCGCTTCGGCAGCGACGTCCAATACGTCTACGAGCACGCGCTCAAGGGGTACGCGGGCATGTTCTCCGAGGGTCAGCTCGGCGCTCTCCTCGCCGACGATAGGGTCGCGTACGTCGAGCCCGACGGCCTCGTCAGGATCGTTGCGCAGACCCTCCCCTGGGGCATCGACAAGATCGACGCCGATATCAGCTCGACGAAGGCGGGAGACGGCACGGGCGCCATCACGAACGTCAACGTCTACATCATCGACACGGGCGTCGACACGGGCCACGCCGACCTCACCGTGGTTGGGCACGTGAACTTCGCGACCGGTCCAAACAAGGATTGCCACGGTCACGGAACCCATGTCGCCGGGACGGTCGCGGCCGAGGACAACACGCAGGACGTCGTCGGCGTCGCGCCGGGCGCTCCGATCACCGGCGTGAAGGTGCTCGGGTGTGGAGGGTCCGGCTCGACGTCGGGTGTGATAAAGGGCATCGACTGGGTGACCGCGAACGCCAAGAAGCCGGCGATCGCGAACATGAGCCTCGGCGGCGGCGCGAGCACCGCGCTCGACGACGCCGTCAAGAACTCCGCCAACAGCGGCGTTTTCTACGCCGTCGCCGCCGGCAACAGCGGCGCGGATGCGTGCAACTACTCGCCGGCCCGCGCGGGAACGCACAATGGCGTTACGACCGTCGCGGCGACGGACTCGAACGACAACGAAGCGTCCTTCAGCAATTTCGGGAACTGTGTCGACATCTGGGCTCCCGGTGTCAGTGTCCTCTCGACGAGGAAGGGCGGGGGAACGACGACGTTCAGCGGCACGTCGATGGCGTCACCGCACGTCGGCGGCGGCGGGGCCCTCTACCTGTCGAAGAACACGGGCTCGTCGCCTGCCACGGTCGAGAGCGCACTCAAGAGTGCGGCGACGAACACGGGCAAGCTGAGCAAGGACAGCCGCACGATCACACGCGAATACGTCGGCGGCTTCTAGCTCAGACGGTCACAATGAGATGACGAAGGGCCGGCGTATCGCCGGCCCTTCTTCGTTCTAGGTGCGACTCGCTCTCGTGGCCGAAGGGCGATTCACTCGCCCGGGAGGCCAAGCGCGATCGAGCCGTGCGGGAGCCCAGGAAGGGGGGTACGCGGGGGGAAACATCGTTTCCCCCCGCGAAGCGG
>JBBDMN010000120.1:0-4890 GCA_040878305.1 Gaiellaceae bacterium | reverse complement strand
CTGGGGCGCCAGGATTCGAACCTGGGATCACGGGACCAAAACCCGTTGCCTTACCACTTGGCCACGCCCCAGAGCGGGACCATCTTGCCATCCCGGGTGTGTGCGCTCAGCGCTCACCCCCGGGGACGGACGATCCAGGTCTGTCCAGTGCCCGCGAGCCGCGCCGCCGCGCGCTGCGCATCCTCGGCGTGCTCGAAGAGCCCGTAGACGACGGGGCCGGCTCCAGTGACCTCCGCGCGGAAGGCGCCTAGTCGCTCGAGATTTTCGGCCACTGGCGAGGATGCGAGGTCGTTCTTCGGCAGGTTCGCGAGATCGGTCGAGCGCTCGACTCGCTGGAGCGCCTCGAGAAGCGCGGCTCTGCGCTCGTCGAATCCGGCCGCTCCTTCTCGATCGTCGAACCGGTGGTAGACGGCCCGGGTTGACTTCTTGCTCTCCCCGGGCCGCACGAGCAGGACGCAGTAGTCGTCCGGCAGCTCGAGCGGCTCGAGGGCAGTTCCGTCCCCGGTGGCAAGCTGCGAGCCGCCGTGCAGGAAAAACGGCACATCGGCGCCGAGTCGTGCTGCAATCTCGTGCAGCTTGCCGAGCTTCAGTGGCTTGGGAAGGAGCGCATTCGCCAGCTGGAGCGCCGCGGCGGCGTCGGAGCTGCCACCGCCGAGGCCGGCGGCCACGGGGATGCGCTTCCCGATGCGCACGCGCCAGCTCGGGCTTGCACCTGAGGTTTCGGCGAGCGCCTCGAGCGCGCCTCGCACGAGCGTGTCCTCCGGGAATCCCTCTACGGTCAGCACGGATGCCGGCTCGAGCTCGATGTCGTCGTGGAGGTCGATCGCCTGGAGGACCGTCGCCACCTCATGCTTCCCGTCGGAACGAAGCGGCCCGACGACGAGCGCGAGGTTGATCTTCGCGAATGCAGGCATGCTGCTCATAGGAGAGCGTCGGCAAGCGCGACGAACTCGCGCGGCTCGAGCTCCTCCGCGCGTACGCCGGGCGACCTCGCGATCGCTGCAAGTGCGACCTCCGCTTCGGCTCGAGTGGCGAGCCCGGCCAGTGCAACCGAGTTGGCCAGCGTCTTCCGGCGGTGCGCGAACGCGGCATCGACGACGGGTCGCACGGAGGGGAGCGCCGGACCCTCGACCCGCACGAAAGCCACGAGCGCCGATTCGACCTTCGGGCGCGGGCGGAACACGGTCGGCGGTACCCGGTGCCAGCCGACCTTCCGCGTCTTCAATTGCATGAGCACGGATACCGCGCCGTACGCCTTCGTCCGCGGCGACGCGAAGAAGCGGTCCGCAACCTCCCTCTGCACCATCACGCACCACCGCTCGACGGACGGAATACCCTCGAGGCTCTCGACCACGAGCGGGGTGGCGATCGAGTACGGAAGGTTGGCGACAAGCTTGCCCGGGGCGGGAGCGAGCGCCGATAGGTCGAGCGCGAGCGCGTCGCCGAACGTGAGCTCGACGTTGTCGCGCCCTTCGAGCGCGGCGCGGAGCGGCTCCTCGAGCGAGCGGTCGAGCTCGACCGCGTGTACGCGCTCGACGCGGTCAGCGAGGTAGCGCGTGAGCACACCGAGGCCAGGGCCGATCTCGAGAACGACGTCCTCGGGTTGCAGGTCGGCAAGACGGCCGACGACCCCGAGCATGTTCGCGTCGACGAGGAAGTGCTGGCCGAGCGCCTTCTTCGGGATGACGGTCATGGAAGGTCGAAGGCGGCGGCTGCGTTGGCGTGCGTCCGAGCAGCCAGCTCCTCCGGAGCCTCGCCCCGGGAATCGGCGAGCGCGGCGATGGTGTGCACGACGTGCGCTGGCTCGTTTCGGCGCCCCCGGACGGGCTGCGGGGAGAGATAGGGACTGTCCGTCTCAACGAGGATCTTGTCATCGGGCACCGAGGCAGCCGCCTCGCGAAGCTCGGTCGCCTTCGAATAGGTGGCGTTCCCGGCGAAGGACACGTAGTAGCCGCGCTCGAGCGCCGTCGGAAGGAGGTCGGGCGACGAGAAGCAATGGAGGACGACGGTGCCGCGGAAGCCGGCGAGAGCGTCCGCGGTGTCGGTGGCCGCTTCGCGGCTGTGGATCACAACCGGGAGCGCGAGCTCGTCCGCAAGCGCGAGCTGAGCGTCGAAGAGCCGCCGTTGCTCCGCCGGCGTTGCGAAGCGCCTGACGTTGTCCAATCCCGTCTCCCCCACCGCGACCGCCTTCGGATGGGCGAGCAGCTCGCGGAGCTCGTCGACCCGGCCGGCTCCAGCGGTCGCGGCCTGGTGCGGATCGATCCCGAGCGCTGCGTAGACGCCCTCGCTGCTCTGCGCGATCTGGAGCGCCACGCGGCAGGAATCGATCCCGGTTCCGATCGTGACGATCCGGGTCACCCCAGCAGCGTGGGCTCGCTCGACGAGCGTTTCCGCCGGCTCCTCGCACGCGTCGAGGTGCGCGTGCGAGTCGGTCACGCGGCCGCGGCGGCTTCCATCCGCGCGAGCTCGTCGGCGACGACCTGCTCCGCATCGAGCTTGACGAACAGCGGCCGCGGCTCGCGAAGTCTCTGACCCGGCGGGAGCGCACTCGGCTGCCACCCGCCCGTCCAGGTCTCGTAGTCGCCCGTAAGCACAACGTGGTCGTCTCCGCCCTCTTCCGTAACCGTCCGGAACTCGAGCGGGCCCGCGAGGGTGTCGTCATAGCCGAGGAGCTCGTGCAGGCGCTGCGACGAGAACGGGAGATACGGCGCCAGGACGATCTTCAGGCTGTCGATAACGCGAAGCGCGACGTAGAGGATAGTCCCCGCTCGCTCGCGGTCGGTCTCGAGTAGCACCCACGGAGCTTGCTCGGCGAGATACTGGTTGCCGAGGCTGGCGAGGCGCATCGACTCCTGGAGCGCGTTCTTGAAGCGAGCTGCCTCGATGAGCGAGCCGACGGAGTCGAAGCCGCGCTCGATCTCCTCGAGCAACGCCGTGTCGTCGGCCGAGAGCGGACCCGGCTCGGGGACGATTCCGAAGTTCTTGTAGGCGCTCTGGAGCGTCCTGTTCACGAGATTGCCCCAGGTGGCCACGAGCTCGTCGTTGTTCCGCCGGGCGAACTCGGACCACGTGAAATCGGTGTCCTGGGTCTCCGGGCCGGCGATCGAGATGAAGTAGCGCAACGCGTCCGCGTCGTACCGGCTCAGAAAGTCGCGGACGAGGATCTCGAGCCCGCGGCTCGAGCTGAACTTCTTCCCTTCCATCGTGAGGAACTCGCTCGAGACGATGTTGTCGGGGAGCTCGACCGCACCTCGTCCGGCCCCGTACTCGCCATCGTCGGCGTAGCCCAGGAGCATGCTCGGCCAAATCACGGTGTGGAAGACGATGTTGTCCTTCCCCATGAAGTACGCATGCTCGGCCTCCGGGTTCTGCCACCAGTCTCGCCAGGCGTCCGGAGTGCCACGATTCTCGGCCCATTCGATCGCCGCGGACAGGTATCCGATCACAGCGTCGAACCAGACGTAGATCCTCTTGTTGAGCTGCTCCTCGTAGCCCGGTACTGGGATCGGCACGCCCCAGTCGAGATCGCGCGTGATCGGCCGTGGTTTCAGCTCTTTGACGAAGTTGAGCGAGAACCGCCTGACGTTCTGCCGCCAGTGCTCCTGCGACTCGATCCATTCCGCCAGCTGCCCCTTGAAGGCGGGGAGATCAAGGAACAGGTGCTTCGTCGTCTTGAACACCGGAGGCGTCCCGTCGATCTTCGACCGCGGATCGATGAGATCTACGGGATCGAGCTGATTGCCACAGTTGTCACACTGGTCGCCCCGCGCGCTCTCGAAGCCGCAAATCGGGCAGGTCCCTTCGATGTAGCGGTCGGGGAGCGTATGGCCGGTCGAGGCGGAGAACGCGCCGAGAGTCTCCTTCTCGATGATGTAGCCCTTGGCGTAGAGGGTCCGGAAGAGATCCTGGGTGACGCGAGCGTGATTCGCCGTGGTCGTTCGCGTGAAGAGGTCGTACGAGAGGCCGAGGTCTCGCAAGTCCTCGCGGATGAGCTTGCTGAAGCGTTCGGCGGTCTCACGCGGCGACTCTCCCGCTGCGTCCGCCGCGACCATAACCGGCGTGCCGTGCTCGTCCGTGCCGCTGACCATCAAGACGTCGTTCCCTCGCAGCCGGTGGTAGCGCGCGAACGTGTCCGACGGGACGCCGAAGCCCGCCACGTGGCCGATGTGGCGCAGCCCGCTGGCGTACGGCCACGCGACGGCAACGAGGATCTTCTTCGGGGTCTCGGGCCGGCTCATGGCCGCCAATGATAGGGAGTCGCCTTCTGCCCCTCCGTCGCGCCCAGACGCCCGTAGCTGTGAAAAGAGCCAGGGCGAGGAGCGCGCTCGACGGCACCGCCAGGCGCGCGTCGTCGTAACGGTCTTCGGCCTGTTCGAGCTCTGGCGGCAGGCTGGTCGTTCTGTGCCGATCCGGTATGAGACGTCTCGGCTCGGCGCCAGGCTGCATCGACCTCGCAATCGCGTGGGGAGCGTGCCCGCTCGGATCTCTGGCGGCGCCCGCGGGTCTCGGTCGCGCGGGACGCAGATCCAGCGTCATCGTCTCCGGGTGCGCATTCGACGCCACGGCAGTCGACCGCGGAACCGTCGGGACGACCACAGACGACGTGGAACGTTCTGCAGACACCGCCGCATCGGCGTTCACCTCGCCCACGTCTGCGACCTCAGTCCTCGCTTCAGCGTCGAAAGTTAGCGTGCTTTGCGGCGGCGCATCGGGCGGCGCCAGTGACTCCGGCACAGGGGTCGGCACCGCAGGAGCAGGTTCCGCTAGGGGTTGAGACGCCGCAGCGGCGGGCGGCGGCGACTCACTGAGAGGGGTGGGCGCCGGAGCCGGAGCCGGAGCAGGCGCTGGGACCGGTGGGGCGGGCGCGGGGGCGCGGGGCCAGAGCCTCCA
>JBBDMN010000119.1:0-4898 GCA_040878305.1 Gaiellaceae bacterium | reverse complement strand
TTTGACGCCGACCGCTGCTGTGACTACCGTGTGACTCGCCGACGAGCAAGGGGGCGGGGCTGGCCGCAGCGAAACCGGAGGGCACGGCAACTCGAGCTCCCATCGAGGATGTCTTGGCGACCGAGGAGGCCCAGCGCCTTCTCGAGGCCGGGCTCCAGAACGGGCGTCTGGACGCTGACGAGATCGCACTCGCGCTCGACGAGCTCGACCTCGAGCCGAGCCAGCTCGACGAGTTCTACGCTGCGCTCGACGAGGCCCAGATCGCGGTCGTCCATGTCGAGAACGAGGCCGAGACCGAGGTCGAGGTGCCCGACGCGGAGATCACGACTGACGCGCTCCAGCTCTTCCTGAAGGACATTGGCAAGGTACCGCTGTTGACCGCTGCGCAGGAGGTCGAGCTCGCCAAGCGGATCGAGCGGGGTGACCACGGCGCGAAGCAGGCGATGGTGGAGGCGAACCTCCGCCTCGTCGTCTCGATCGCGAAGCGCTATCGAAACCAGGGCCTGCCGTTTCTGGACCTGATCCAGGAAGGCACGATCGGGCTGGTTCGAGCCGCCGAGAAGTTCGACCACCGCAAGGGGTTCAAGTTCTCGACGTATGCGACTTGGTGGATCCGCCAGGCCGTCGCGCGCGCAATCGCCGACAAGGGACGGACGATCCGGATGCCGGTTCATGTCGTCGAGAAGCTGAACCGAATCCTCCGCGCGGAGCGGAAGCTGCGCGCAGAGCGCGGCCGGGAACCGACGATGGAGGAGATCTCCCGCGACGTCGACATGTCGCCGGACGAGGTCGAGCACATCCGGCGGAGCGCGCAGACACCGGTATCGCTCGAGAAGCCGGTGGGCGACGATGACGAGTCCGAGTTCGGTCACTTCCTCGCAGACGATTCGGCCCCCCTGCCCGACGAGCTCGCGGAGACGGCCCTCCAGCGGGAGGCGCTGCGCTCGATCCTCGGCGCGCTGTCGGAGCGCGAGCGCCGCGTTCTCGAGCTCCGCTACGGGCTCGACGGCCAGCAGCCGCGGACGCTGGACGAGGTGGGCCGCGCGTTCAACGTCACGCGCGAGCGCATCCGTCAGATCGAGCACCAGGGCTTGAAGAAGCTCCGCGCGCTCGCAGACGCTCAGCGCGTTCGCGACGTTGCCTGACGCCGCCGGCCCTGCGACGTCAGGAAATGCCTGGGGTGTATCGGGTTAGAGTCCATCCGTGCTCTACAGGCCGGAGGCGTTCGAAGCGCTGACGGACGAGCTGTGGAACGAGGAGCGGGCTCGCTCCGCGATCCGCGAGATCGTCGCCGATACGGATGAAGCGTTGCGCGGTCCGCGGCTCCTCTGGCGGGCGGACGACTGGGACGGCTGGCAGGCCACGAGCCCCATGAAGAATCTCTACGTGGGCGCGGCCGGCGTGCTTTGGGCACTCGACGAGCTGCGCAGGCACGGCCACGCGGAGACGCGGCTCGACCTCGCCGATCTTGCGTTGCGCAATCTCGAGCTCTATCGCGCGAAGCCCGACCAGATGAAGATCGAGCTTCCTGAGCCGCACGAGTCCTCGCTCCTCTGCGGAGAGACGGGAATCCTTCTCGTTTCCTGGCGGCTCGCGCCGAGCAGCGAGATCGCAAACGACCTCTTGCGGCGCGTCCGCGCGAACCTGTCGAACGACGCGGACGAGGTCATGTGGGGCACGCCCGGAACGCTGATCGCCGCGCGGGCGATGCTCGAATGGACGGGCGAGGAGCGCTGGCGCGAGGCTTGGCAGCAAAGCGCGGACGCGCTCTGGTCACGGCGGGACGAGGAGGGCATGTGGACGCAGCGCTTGTACCGCCAGGAGGTCCGCAGCTTGACGCCGCCCCATGGGCTCGTCGGGAACGTGCAGGCGCTGCTGCCGCTCCTCGACGCCAAGCGCAGCGCCCGGCTCGTTCGGGAGACGTCCGCGATCCTCGAGCGCACGGCGGTCCTCGAGAACGGGCTCGCAAACTGGCCGCCTCGTGACCGCCCGGACCTGCCGGGGCCGGACGGTCAGATCCGCGTCCAGTGGTGCGCTGGAGCCCCCGGGATCGTCATCGGCACCTCCGACTACCTCGACGAGGAGCTTCTGCTGGCCGGCGCCGAGCTTCCGTGGCACACGGGTCCGCCGAGCCTCGAGAAGGGCCCCTCGATCTGTCATGGCACCGCGGGAAACGGCTACGCATTCCTGAAGGCGTTCGAGCGCATCGGGGACGAGCGCTGGCTCGATCGGGCTCGGCGCTTTGCCATGCACGGGCTCGGCCAGGTCGAGCGGCTTCGTGCGGATCGGGGTCGGGGGCGCTACTCGCTCTGGACCGGGGACCTCGGCGTGGCTGTCTATGCGGCCGCGTGCTTGGACGGTCATACCGCGTACCCGTTCTTCGATCTAAGGTAGTCCTTCGACCTGTAGCTGGCACAAGACCGGAATCCGCTTACGGGGATTCCGGTCGCGCGAAGATCCCTGAAGGCGTCCGCTTCGCGGCCGCTGCGCTCCCGTTTCACACCACGTCGAAGTCGACCAGAAGGAGAGACCATGTATGCACGCGTAGCACGCTTCGAGGGAGGCGACGTCGCCACTATCGACGCGCAGATCGCGGAGATGAAAAGCCAGATCGAGGGAACGAGGACGAGCGGCCTGCCCGCAGACGCACCGGCAGAGATGCGGACGCTGACCGAGGCCGTCAGCCGCTTCGTGGAGCTCGTCGACCGCAAGACTGGAACCTCTCTCGGCATCAGCTTCTGCGAGACGGAAGAGGAGATGCGCCGCGCGGACGAGGCGCTGAACCAGATGTCCCCACCGGATGACAGCGGGGTCCACCGCACGAGCGTTGAGATCTACGAGGTCGCGCTGGACGAAACATTTCGCTAGGCGGCGCAACACGCGTGGCCGGCTGAGGAGCGAGGCAAGCCTCGCCCCCACACGTGTAGTCAGGCGAGCCGAGCCTGACTACACTCCGCGGCCGTATGCCGTCGCACGAGGAGCTTCGCGACCAGCTCGCCGAGCTGATCGCCATTCCGTCGGTCAGTGCCGACCCCGCTCACGCCGGCGACGTGGAGGCAGCGGCACTATGGGTCGCGGAGAAGATTCGCGACGCAGGAGGCACTGCCGACGTCGTTCCCTGGAACGGCGGAAGACCGCTCGTCATCGGCGAGATCGCTGCGTCTGAGCATCCGGATTCGTCGCCCACCGTCCTCTGTTATGCGCACTTCGACGTGCAGCCGCCCGACCCGCTCGACCTCTGGGAGTCGCCGCCCTTCGAGCTGACCGAGCGTGACGGCTGGCTCTTTGCACGGGGAGTCGCTGACGACAAGGCTCAGCTGCTCATGCTCGTGGAGGCCGCGCGCGGCCTCGCCGCCGCCGGCGAGCTCTCTGTAAACGTGTGCTTCGCCCTCGACTCCGAGGAAGAGGTCGGCGGTCAGTCGATCGTCGAGTGGGTCGCGGCCGACGAGCGGGGCGCGGACGCGGCGATCGTGTTCGACGGCGGCATGGAGGAACCGGGGGTTCCGACCTTCAACACGGCGCTGCGCGGGCTCTGCTACTTCCACGTCACCGTCCGGACGGGCGAGCGCGATCTGCACTCGGGGCTCTTCGGCGGCGTTGCCCTGAATGCGATGCACGCGCTGATGCAGGCCCTCTCCGCTGTCGTTGCCAAGGACGGGCGCGTGCCAGAGCCACTGCGGGTCGGGATCACCCCGCCCGCGCAGGAGGAGATCGAAGGATGGCGTGCGCTCGCCGAAGGCGCGGGCCTGCTGGCCGGTGTGGGCGCCCAGCCGTCGGACGCGAAGGCACTGGACGAGTACTACGTGCGCACGTGGGCCGAACCATCCGTGGACGTCCATGGGATCGCCGGCGGCTCGCCTGACCTGGTCAAGACCGTGCTGCCCGTCGAGGCACGGGCGAACGTCTCGATCAGGATCGCACCGGGCCAGAACGTCGCCGATGTGAGCGCCGCCTTCGAGGGGCTCCTCCGCGATGCTGCGCCGGATGGCGCCGACATCGACGTGAAGCTCCAGTCGTCAGCGGAGCCGGGGCTCGTCTCGCCAGAGGCGCCGGCACTCGGCCTCGCGCGCGAGGCGTTCGAGAAGGTCTTCGGCCGGCCGTCGCTCCTCGTCCGCGTCGGCGGGTCCGTGCCGGTCGTCGCGAGCCTCGTCGCGCGCGGCATCCCGACGATCTCGACGGGCATCGCGACGCACGACGCTAACGCGCACTCGCCGAACGAGAAGTTTCCCGCCGAATACCTGACGCTCGGCGTCGAGGCCATTCGCGAGACCTACCGCCGGCTCGGAGAGCTTGGCTAGGGCGCCCTTCGTGAGCCCGCTGGCCGAGGAGCTTGCGGGTGACGTCCTCGAGCGGTTCCTGCGCTACGTCAGGATCGACACGCAAGCCGCAGCCCGCGAGGTTCGCCGGCCGAGCACCGAAAAGCAGCTCGAGCTGTCGCGGCTGCTCGTCGAAGAGCTGCGCGAGCTGGGTCTCGACGACGCGGAGCTGAACGCGGGCTCGGCGGTCTTCGCCGGGCTCCCGGGGACGAATGGGGCTCCCGTCGTCGGGCTGATCGCGCATGTCGACACGACGCCAGACGTGACTGGAGCGGGGGTGTCGCCGCTCGTGCACGAGAGCTGGAACGGCGCTCCCATCGAGCTTCCCGGCGACTCGAGGCAGGTGCTCGACCCGGACCGACTCCCCGAGCTCGCCGCTCGTGTCGGTCACGACATCGTGACGAGCGACGGCACGACGCTCCTCGGCGCCGACGACAAGGCAGGGATCGCCGAGATCATGGCGGCGGTCGCCTACCTTGTCCGGCACCCGGAGGTCCCGCGCTCCCCGGTTCGCGTCGCCTTCACCGTGGACGAGGAGGTCGGCCGCGGGGCCGAGGACTTCGATCTCGACGCCTTCGGCGC
>JBBDMN010000118.1:3500-4902 GCA_040878305.1 Gaiellaceae bacterium | reverse complement strand
CGGTGATGCCCGAGATCGCGCTCGCCAAGGTGTCGCCCGAGGCGCCGCTGGAGGGTTGCGCGCCGTTCGCCTGCGGCCTGGCTACCGGGATCGGCGCGGCGCTCTACACGGCGAAGGTCGAGCCGGGGTCCACGTGCGTGGTCTTCGGTTGCGGCCTCGTCGGGCTCGGCGCTGTCATCGGCGCGAGACTCGCGGGCGCCGAGCGGATCGTCGCGATCGACCTCTCGGCGGATCGTCTCGCCCAGGCGCGGCACCACGGGGCGACGGATACGCGCGTCGCGGGCGATGACACGGTCGACTGGATCCGCGCGGAGACAGGCGGGTTCGGAGCGGACTACACGTTCGAGGCGACCGGCAACGTGCGCGTGATGCGGCAAGCTGTCGAGGCGGCGCGCGAGGCGTGGGGCCTCGCGACGATGATCGGCGTGGCGGGGAAAGGCGAGGCGCTCGAGATCGTTCCGCGCTACCTCATCACCGGCCGGCGCGTCACGGGATCGTCGTTCGGTGGGATCAGGGGGAGGACACAGGTGCCGCAGCTCGTCGAGCGCTGGCTCGGTGGTGAGATCGACGTCGATTCGCTCCTGAGCCACCGGCTAACCCTGGACGAGGTCAACCGCGGCTTCGAGCTCATGGAGGCGCAGGACGGCATCCGCAGCCTCGTCGTCTTCTCGTAGCCACTTGTAAGGACGCTTGACGCCGAGCGCAGCGCGTACGTAACCTGATGCGCGGTCGTGCGCCTGCCCACACGCAGCGGTCTCGTTCTCGCCATTGCCGTCGCGGTCGTCGCGATGCCGACGCTTGCGTCGAGCGCGCTCCCGCTCGGGACCTCCGCGCCGACCCTCGTCGCAGCGAACAGCCAGACGTACCAGGACTCGACCGGGGAGGATCCAGCCGGGCCGGACATCACGACGATTGTCGTCTCGAATGACGACACGGGCATGCTCTCGTTCCGGGTCAACGTGCCGAACCGCCCGACGCTCGGCCAGGACATGCTGTTCGAGGTCTGGGTCGACTCCGACAACAATCCGGCGACAGGGTCAGCCGAGGTCGGCGGCGCGGACTACGTCATGCAGCTGGTACGGAACGAGATCAGCCTCTTCAAGTGGGACGGCACGGACTTCACGCGCCGCTTCGGCGACCCGTCCGCCGTCACCCTCGTCTTCACGTATCAGAGCGGCATCACCATTCGGATCTCGGCGAACGAGCTCGGCGCGACGAAGGCGTTCAGGTTCTTCGCGGTCGCAATCACCGGCCTCGTCATCGATCCGGTCACCGGCGACATCGACGGGACCAACTCCCACTCGGACGTCGCGCCCGGTGGCGGTGTCGGCCTCTTCCCGTACACGGTCAACATCGCCAAGCCGACACTCGTCGTGCGTCGGCTGAAGACGACGCCTGCGGC
>JBBDMN010000118.1:0-3400 GCA_040878305.1 Gaiellaceae bacterium | reverse complement strand
CCCGGCCGGTGCAGCCGCCGCGACCCGGGCACGGGTGATCGTCACGCTCGAGGATCCTCCCCTGGCCGCCGCCGCTCCGCGCCAGGCCTTCGCGACGGTCGGAGCCCGCCGGAAGCTGAACATCGCGAGCTCCTTCTCACAGTCCTATCTCGCGCGCATCGAGTCTGCCCAGCGGCAGGCGATCGCGCAGGTTCGCACAGCGATTCCCGAGGCGAAGATCTCACGCCGGTATCGCGTGCTGCTCAACGGGTTCGTCGTCAGCGTGCCCTATGCGCAGCTTCCCGAGCTCCTGAGCTTGCGGATCGCCGAGAAGGTCTACCCGAGCTACAGCTACACGATGTCGCTCAACAAGGGGCCCGCCGTCATCGGCGCGTCGCAGTTCTCCGGCCTGACCGGGGCTCGAGGAGAAGGTGTCAAGGTCGCCGTCGTCGACGACGGCGTCGCCCCTGAGCACGCGTTTCTCGCCCCGAACGGGCTCTCCTACCCGGCCGGGTTCCCGAAGGGTCCCGGCGGAGGGACGTCCCCGAAGGTGATCGTCGCGCGCGGGTTCCCGGGGCCGGGCGTCAACGGCTCGGTGCTCGAGCGCGAGCAGTCGTTCCATGGCACGTTCGTGGCCGGCGTCATCGCCGGCGCTGCGGACACGGACATTCCCGCCGGCGTTCGGGGCGTCTGCTCCCAGGAGCAAGGCGGATGCCATCCAGCGGTGCAGGACGTGAGCGGTGTCGCCCCTCGGGCGTACATCGGCAACTACCGCGTGTTCAACGTCCCGCTCCCACTCGGCGGTTGCTGCTCCGGGACGACCCCGGAGATCGTCGCGGCATTCGAGGCTGCCGTAGCGGATGGGATGGACGTCATCAACTTCTCGGGTGGCGGCCCTCAGGCGGACCCCCGAACCGACGCGATGATGGAGACCGTCGCCAACGTCGTGCGCGCGGGCGTCGTGCCGGTGATCTCCGCCGGCAACGACGCCGACTTCTTCGGTCTCGGCACAGCCGGCTCCCCCGCGACCTCGCCCGACGCGATCAGTGTCGGCGCGACGACGAATGCGCACGTCTTCGATGCGTCCTTCGCCGTGATGTCGCCGGGCGTCTCGATCGGGAGGATCCCGTTCGTTCCGGCCGACAACATCCCGGCCTCGTGGATCACGACGAATCAGCGGCTCGTCGACGTCGGATCGATCGCGGGCGTCAGCAGGCTTCTCTGCGGAGACGGGGCAGCACTAGCCGCAAACTCGCTCGCAGGCGCCATCGCGCTCGTCTCCCGTGGCGGCTGCCCCTACGACGCGAAGATCGACCGCGCCCGCGCCGCCGGCGCAACGGGGATGGTCGTCGCCGACAATCGAGCCGGCGACCCGGGGTTCTCGTTGTTCTCGGGATCTGGAGGAACGATCTCCGATCTCGACGGTGCGAGGCTCCGAGCGGCGACGACCGGCTCGGGAGGCGCGGTGTCGGTCCGTTTCACGCGCGATCCGCTCGAGATCGACACGACCTGGGCCGGCGTCCCCACGACCTTCTCTGCGGCCGGCCTGACCCCGTTCGGCCACGCACTCAAGCCTGACCTCATGGCGCCCGGCGCGAACGTCATCTCCTCGACGCTTCCCGAGTTCGGAGGAGACCCGTTCATCATCTCCGCCGGAACGAGCTTCTCGGCGCCCCACATCTCCGGCGCAGCAGCGCTCCTCCTCGAGCGCCATCCGACCTGGACTCCGAAGCAGGTGAAGTCGGCGCTCATGTCGACGGCCGGGCCCTCCTTCGCCGACTCCGCCCTGACGCGCGAAGCTTCGGTGCTCGTCCAGGGAGCCGGCCTCGCGCGCGTGGGCGCGGCTGATCGTCCCGTCATCTTCACCGATCCGCAGTCGCTTTCGTTTGCCTACCTGGACGTGAACGCCGGGGCGGCGAGCCGCGCCATCTCGGTGATGGTCTCCGACGCCGGCGACGGCGCCGGCGCATGGTCCGTCGAGGTACAGCCCCAGGTGGCATCGAGCGGCGCGACCGTTGAGGCTGCGCCCTTCACCCTCTCCTCGGGAGGTACCGCACTCGTGCAGATGGTGGCCCGGGCCGCGGCAGGAGCGCCGCAGGGAGACAACTTCGGCTTCGTCGTGCTCCGTCGAGGAGACGTCGTTCGCCGGATCCCGTATGCATTCTCGGTAACCCGCCCGCAGTTGACCGGGGTGAGCACGATTCCGCTCCGCCCGCGCCAGTCGGGGGACACGCGCACGGGTGAAGACCGAGCCCGCGTCTACCGCTGGCCGACATCGCCGTTCTCCGTTCTCGGGGCCTTCGGAGTGGATCCTTCGGTCGACGAGGACGGGAAAGAGAAGGTCTACTCGCTCGACATCCCGCGTCAGGCGGTCAACGCTGGTGTGGTCATCGAGCGGCCGGCGATCAAGATCGACGCGTCCCTCAGAGCCCTCTTCAGCTCGAACGCCCCTATCCATCCGTGGTTCCTCGGCTCGCTCGACGAGAACGACGTCCTCGGATACGCGGGGATCCCGGTGAACTCCAACGGGCTGATGCCCGACTTCCTCTTCAACGTTGGCGCTGCCGGTGGCGTTTTTCTTCCAGCAGGCCGCTACTACGTCTCGGTCGACTCGGGGCGCGACCTCTTCACCGGCCGCTCGCTGGCGGGCCCGTACGTCCTCCGCTCGTGGGTCAACGACGTGAAGCCTCCGAACATCTCGCTGATCACGAGGCGTATCTCCGCAGGTCGGCCGACGATCGTCGCCAGGGTGCGAGACGCGGCATCGGGAGTCGACCCGCTCGCGCTCCAGCTCCTCGCGCGCGCCTTCCAGGTGGGCGCGAACCAGTACGACCCCGAGACCGGGATCGCCGTCTTCTCGTTCCCGCGCGAGCAGCGTCCACTCGACCCGGGGCCGGAGTTCATGCGGATCTTTGCCTCCGACTTCCAGGAGACCAAGAACATCCACACCGAGGGCGTCAACCCCATGCCGAACTCGCGGTTCCGTGGGGTCCGGATGGACGTCGTCAACCGCCCGACGGTGACCTGGATCGTGCCGAGCAAGGGTGTCTGCCTTCCGGCGCGCGCAAAGCTGCAGGTAGTCGCGGGCTCGAGCGCCATCATCTCGTCTGTCGGCTTCTTCGACGGGAAGCGTCAGATCGCGCGCGTCCGCAGGAACGTCGCGGGCATCTACGAGACGACGTGGTCGACCAAGGGCAAGCGCCGCGGTGCGCACGTGTTGACCGCCGTCGTCTCGGACACGCGCGGACGCGAAGCCGAGTCGCCGCTGTCCGTGAAGATCTGCCGCTGAGGGCGCGCTCGAAACGAGGGACGGATCAGGGTCGCCTGAACGGCTCGTCGTAGCCGTCGTCGGCCTCGCTCGGCTCCTCGTAGATGACGAGACCGCGGAGAAAGCCCTTGAGCCGAGTACGAATCGGCGGCC
>JBBDMN010000117.1:0-4911 GCA_040878305.1 Gaiellaceae bacterium | reverse complement strand
GGGGGGGGCGCCCGCGGGGCTAACCCGGGCTCCGCCGTCGCCTGACGCCGCTCCCGGCACGGGGCTCTCCGGGCCCGTATTACTCATACTGTTCCCTCCGGCCCCGTGCCGGGAGCGGCGCCCGAGGAACGCGAGCGGGCGCCGTCGAGTGAACAGGCCTCACGGGCGAACCTCCTCCACCCTTGCTCCGAGCGATCCCGACGCGAGCTCGACTGCGAGCTCGTCGCCTGGCGTGACCCCGGTGGCATCGCGCAACGCCTCGCCGCCGGCTCGGACGATCGCGTACCCGCGTGCGAGGGTTGCGAGCGGCGACAGTGTCTGAAGCCGTGCACCTGTGTGGTCGAGCGCCGAACGACGGCGCTCGAGGAGGAGTCGCGGAGCTCCTTGCAGTCGTTCTCGGAACTGTGCTAGGCGCGTCGCGTCGCGCTCGAGCAGGGCGCGAATAGACAGCCCCAGACGTCGTCGGCAGGTCTCCAGCATCGCGCGAAGCTCCTGCTCGTCCGGGACGACGAGCGCGGCTGCCGCCGTCGGCGTCGCGGCGCGCGCATCGGCGGCGAGGTCGCACAGCGGCGTGTCCTGCTCGTGCCCGACCGCAGAGACCACGGGCACCGTGGCGGCAGCGACGGCGCGAACGACCGCCTCGGCGCTGAACGGCAGCAGATCTTCGAAGCTTCCCCCACCACGGGCGAGGACGACGACGTCGACCTCGGGGTGAGCGGTGAGCGCTCCTAATGCCGCGACGATCGCCTCCAGTGCGCCACGACCCTGAACCCGGGTCTCGCAGACGACGACCTTCGTCGCCGGAAAGCGCCGGCCGATGGTCGTCACGAGATCTCCGCGCGCAGCTGCGTCCGCACCCGTCAGCACGCCGACGGCGCGCGGCGTTCGCGGCAGCCGGCGCTTGCGCTCTGCGGCGAAGAGACCTTCGGAAGCGAGCTGTTTTTTCAGGCGCTCGAGCTCGACGAGGTGGCCGCCGATACCCATCCGCTCGACCGTCGTCGCCCGCAAGCCGAGCTCGCCGCGGAGCTCGTACAGCTCCGCACGACCCGCGACGTGAACGGTCTCACCCTCTTCCAGTCCCAGCTCGAGCCGGTCGAAGGCCCGACGTGAGATCGTCACCTTCAGCGTGGCGCCGGACTTCGGATCCTTGAGCGTGAGGAAGACCGTCGCCCAGGCGTCGTTCCGCCGGAGCTCTGTGACCTCGCCTTCGACCCATACTGCCGGGAGCCGGCCGAGGTAGCGCGCGATGCCGCGATTGAACGCCGAGACCGTGTAGACCTTGCGCTCGCCGTAGAGGATCGGCTCGATTTTCGCCACGGCCGCAGGGTAACCGGCAGGCGGCTGACCCCTGCGTCGGTCCTACCAGCTGGCGCAAGACCGGAATCCGCTCGCGCGGATCCCGGCCGCGCAAGATCCCTGAAGGCGTCCGCTTCGCGGCCGCGTCGCCCCTCTCACATCAGCCTTAACCGGGCGTGCGGCTCGGTTAGAGCAGGATCTCGGCTGCGGTCACGTGATCGCAGCCGCGCTTGACGATCTCGACCGCGTTATGGAGATCGACCTCGCTGACTGCGAGGCGCTCCGCGAGATGAACCGGATAGCCAGCCTCGAGCAGGATGTGCAGGCGCCAGCTCTCAACCCGCGCAGGCTCGTTCTCGTTCTCGAGAGGGGCTTCGGTCGTCTCGGCCATGTGCGCGGGATTCGTTGCCATAGAGACGTTCCCTTCCCGCAGTTGTTGGCGGTCAAACGTTTGTCGACGACCGCGCCGCCTCGTACCGGCGGGCGAGCTCGACGATCCGGTCGTCGAGGCGCTGACTCGCGGCGTGCGCGGCTTGCTGGAGCTGGTCGGCGATCAGGCCGTCCGCCCGCCGCAGGAACGACTCGGTCGTACGGTCGAGCTCTTCGAGGAGCCGACTTGCTGCTTCCTCTCGAATGGCGCGCATCCGGTTCTCGAACTCGAGCGCGCCAGCTTCGCTCAGCCGGTCGACCTCCTTGGCAGTCGCTCGTTCGAGCTCGGCGATCTGACGCCTCTCGAGCTCGCCGAAAGCCACCTCGATCCGTGCCCGGGCCTCGGTCTCGGCGCGGTCGACCTGCTCTGAGACCGCGTGCTCGTGCTGACGCAAGCGTTCGGTGACGTCCTCGATCGCCCGGCGCCGGTCGTCGGCCTGAATCTGGAGCTCCTCGAGCGCCTGCGAGAGCGCATCCTTGGCAGTCCGTTCGAGCTCCTCACGCAGTCGAACGAACCCGGTGCGCTGCTGCTCGGCCGTCGTCCCGAGCTCGGCGGCTTCATTCTCGATCCGAGCCTCGACTTCTGCGATCCGCTGCTTCTGATGCTGCTCGAGCGCAGAGACCTCCCCCTCGAGCGCGCGCTGCGCCCGTTCGAGGTCCGATTCCCAGTCCCGCAGCCGCTCCTCGACGCGCCGTTCGACGGCAGCGAGCATCTCTGCCAGCCGCTCCGAGAGCTCGCGCTCGCGGACAGCGAGCTCACCGCGCCTCTGGTCGGAAAGGCGGCGCTCTTCGGCGACGTAGGTGGACAGCGAGTCGGCGTGCGAACGTGACACCGCAACACGTAGCTGCTCGGCTTGGGCGGCCGCCTCCTCCTCAGCAGCCGCGCGCACGGACCGCCGCGCGTCGGCGACCAGCTGGTCGGTTTGGACTGCTCGCGCCCGCGCGTGACGGAGCGCGAGGAAGAGCCCAGCGCCGGCGAGCAGCGCGGCGACCAGCGCTCCCAGAAAGATCCAGGCGATCACGGACACGAAGAGATGCTAGAGGCTTGATGTGGAATAGGCGTGCCCGCGGGGAGGGTATGCACCAAGTAGCGCTTTCGACTCGATCCGGTGCCAAGGCTGGCAGCCTTGGTGCCGATCGAGGCGGGCGCGATGCGCCGTGTGCAGGCCCCCATCTGTGGGTGCGGCCATTCCACATCAGGCCTCTAGATCCGGAAGGCGACGAGGGCGGCCGCGACAAGGACCGTTGCCGCAGCCAGCAGGCGGAGACCGCGTTCCTCCGCTCCGATCAGTCGCGATTCGTCGAGTGCCTCCCGGCCACCGTCGCGAAGCTCGATTTCCCCGTTTACGGCGGCGACGCGCCGCCTGACGAAGCGCACGTGGTTGGAGAGTGCTCGCTGGGCCAGGGAATGGAGGACGGCAAAACCCGCCGCGAGCACCGCGACCACGCCCAGCTCGCCAGAGACAGCCGCGTATCCGCAAACGACCGGGAACCCGCCCCAGGCGAGCCCGAACCAGAGATCCGAGTGGAAGCGCCCCCCTGCGAGCTCGAGGTTGTAGGCGACGACGAGAAAGGCGCCTACCGGCACCAGCAGCGCGAGCCAGGTGCGAAAGGTTGCCGCACCGACGAGCCCGATCGCGCAGGCCGCGCCGATGGACGCGACGGCGAGCCCCACAAGCACGGCGTCCGGGATCTTCGTGCTGAGTGGTCTTCCCTGTAGCTCGTCGAGAGCATGAGCTCCGATGCCCACGGCAAGCGCGAAAGCGGCGACAACCGCGCCAAGCCGTCCCCACGCAACCGCCGGAGCCAGGCAGCCGCCGATGACGACGTAGGAGA
Source organism: Gaiellaceae bacterium (assembly GCA_040878305.1). Classification (GTDB taxonomy): domain Bacteria; phylum Actinomycetota; class Thermoleophilia; order Gaiellales; family Gaiellaceae; genus GMQP-bins7. The sequence continues at coordinate 1,350 of JBBDMN010000117.1, read as the reverse complement.
GGTGCCATGCGGTGTACGGCAGGTGAAGCAGCGTCACGTAGTCGCGCCAGCCGCCTCGGTCGAGCGCGTACCAGGACGGCCTCACGCCTTGGTTCCCCAAATCACGACGCCGCCGCCGAGACTCAGCCGGCGCACCTCGACGTCGCGGATGCCCGCCGCGCGCCAGAGATCGAGCTGGCGCTCGAGCGGGTAGTGCTTCCAGAACGAGCGGATCGACCCGCCGAGAAATCCACCGACCTCCTGCCAGCCCCCACCGAGCAGCAAGCCGGCGAGCGGGAGGCCCGCGTGTACGTAGACCTCCCACAGAGGGCGCGCAGGTCCTCGCGGCACGCCGAACTCGAGCGAGACGAGAACGCCTCCAGGGCGGAGGACACGCGCAAGCTCCGCGAGCGTCGCGCCAGGGTCGTCGACATACCGGAGGAGGTACGTGAAGGTGACGTGGTCGAACGCGAGGTCGGGAAACGGCAGCGACTCGGCTGAGCCTTCCACGAGCTCGACCTCGCTGTCAAACCGGCGCCGCGCCGCCGTGAGCATCTCAGGACTCTGGTCGAGCCCGGTGACGCTGAACCCGCGGCGTAGGAGCTCGGCTGCGACGAGGCCCGTCCCGGTTGCGACGTCGAGGACGTGACGGCCGTCCGTCGGTAGGCGAGAGACGAGGAACCGTCGCCAGAGCGGATCCTGGCCGAGTGAGAGGACCGCGCCGACACGATCGTACGAAGGGCCGAGCGGAGCGAACAGCTCTCGCGCGTGGGCGGTTCGCTTCGACATGGGCCCCTATTGTGGCGGCGTGAGCCTCGCCGACGAGCTCGAGCGGGTCGCAGGTCTGGCAACGGCGCACGCCGCCGACGGGGACGCGGTCTCGGGGATCATCTCGACCGAGCCCGCGCCGGGGCAGCGCGTCTACCTCTGTGCCTACGACGACGCAGACGGCTATCGGAGCTGGCTCGCGATCCGCGCCAACGGGTCGCCAATCTCGAGCCGGGTGGAGCTGCGCGAGGCCGTGTCGATCGCGGCTTTGTGCGAGGTCGCAACAGATGCGGCGGGCGGGGGCGATCTCGACGCGCTGATCGGTCGGCTCGAGGAGCTTCGGTTGACGGAGGCGCCGGCCGGAATCGAGGACGCCGAGGAGGCAGCGCGCGCGCTTCGGAGCGTGCTCGCCGAGCCGCCCCAGCTCGCCTCGCCCTCCCGGCTCGACGAGATCGGCGCGGCCACGCGCCGGCTCGAGAGCGAGCTCGACTCGACTGCCGCATCACCATTCAGCGCCGCGATGCAGTCGTCGCAGGGTGCGGTCAGCGAGCTGCAGCGCGAGATCGAGGCCGGGTACCGGGTTCCGTTGTCATAGAGGCCACC
>JBBDMN010000116.1:24615-26623 GCA_040878305.1 Gaiellaceae bacterium | reverse complement strand
GCGCTCTCGTGGGCATCCTCCCGGTGGCGCTAGGCCTCCTCTGGCTCCCCGCGCTGCGTCAGGCGAGCGCGGCCTGGCTCTCGGCGTTCATGGCGTTCACCGCCGGTCTTCTCACGTTCCTCGGAGTCGAGGCGCTGAGCGAGGCTTTCGAGTTGCAGGCAGTGCTCCCCTCCGGCCTCGGCGGCAGCGGGCTCGTCCTCCTCGGCGTTGCGCTCAGCTTCCTCGGGATGACTGCGCTCGCCGGCCGGCTGAGCGGGGGAGCGACCGCGACAGGCTTCACGCTGGCTCTGCTCGTCGCGATCGGGATCGGCGCGCACAACCTCGGCGAGGGGCTCGCGATCGGTGCCTCGTTCGCGCTCGGAGAGCTCCAGCTCGGGACCTTCCTGATCGTCGGCTTCATGATCCACAACGTCACCGAGGGTCTCGGCATCGCCGCGCCGCTGGCCAGGGCGCGGGTGACGCTGCTCGCCCTTGTCGGCCTCGCGCTCGTCGCGGGTGCGCCCACGATCCTCGGCGCCTGGATCGGCGGCTACACCTCGAGCGACGTCCTCGGCGCGCTCTTCTTCGGCATCGCCGCGGGCGCCGCGTTCCAGGTCGTGGTCGAAGTCGGGCGGTACGTCGCGCGCCAGGCGCCGGGTGGCTTGCGCTCCGGGTACGCGATCGGCGGGTTCTTGGCGGGGGTCGTCGCGATGTACGTCACCGGCATCCTCGCCGCCTAGACAACGACTCCTTAACCGGGTCTAACCCGCTGTACGCCCGCGCCTGTCTATAACGGAGGGGCATGTCCTCTCCCCCTTCCGCGCGACTCGCCGCAGCGCTCGTCGCGACCGCAGCCCTCGGAGGCGCGGCCGCGGTGGGCGCTGTGGCGTTGCTCGGGGGTTTCGAGAGCTCGACCACGGTCATCAACGAGACCGTCTCCGCTTCTGGCACCGCGACTGCGCCGAGCTGGAGGGCGATGAGCGTGAACGAGATCTACGAGCGCGCCGCCCCGGGCGTCGTCCAGATCGCTTCGACCAGCCGGACCCGGGACACCTTCTCGGGCGACTCGCCCTCGGCGCTCGGCTCCGGCTTCGTCCTCGACAAGGCAGGACACATCGTCACCAACTTCCACGTTGTCGATGGTGCCGACCAGATTCGGGTGAGCTTCTCGAATCGCGACACGGTTGAGGCGGATCTCGTGGGGACGGATCCGTCCACGGACCTCGCGGTTCTGCAAGTGGAGGCGAGCGCGAGTGCGCTGACACCGCTTCCGCTCGGCGACTCCGACAAGGTCCGCGTCGGCGACCCGGTCGTCGCGATCGGCAACCCATTCGGCCTCGACCGCACAGCCACTGCGGGCATCGTGAGCGCTCTTCAGCGGCTGATCACCGCGCCCAACCAGTTCACTATCGACCACGTCATACAGACCGATGCGCCCATCAACCGAGGCAACTCGGGAGGGCCGCTTCTCAACACCCACGGCCAAGTGATCGGCGTCAACACTCAGATCGAGACCGGTGGCATCTCGACTGGGAACGTCGGCATCGGCTTCTCCGTGCCGGCGAACACAGTCAAGGACGTCGTCGCTCAGATCCTGCAATCGGGCAAGGTCGAGCACTCGTATCTCGGGATCGCAGGGCACGCGGTCGATTCCGATCTCGCCGAGACGTACAACCTCCCCGTCGAGGCCGGCGTCCTCGTCGAGGAGGTTCGCTCGGGGAGCGGTGCGTCGAGGGCAGGCCTCGAGGCGGGTGAGATGAAGGTCGTCGTCGCGGGTGAGACCTACGTCCTCGGCGGTGACATCATCGTCGCCTTCGACGGCAAGAAGATCGCCTCGATCGAGGAGCTCCGCGACGCGATCGCCGCGCACAAGCCCGGCGACAAGATCAAGCTCGCGATTTATCGCGATGCGAAGAAGACGAGCGTGACCGTCACGCTTGGGCGGCAACCCGCCTCCGCTCGTTAACTGGCGCAAGACCGGAATCCGCTCGCGTGGACTCCGGTCGCGCTAAATCCGTGAAGCCGGCCC
>JBBDMN010000116.1:10067-24605 GCA_040878305.1 Gaiellaceae bacterium | reverse complement strand
CGCTTCGCGGCCGGGGCGCTGCCTTTCAGGGTCAGGCTGGCGCAGGACGGAATCGTTCCTCCGTCGGCAGGCGTTTAGCACTCGAATGCTGGGCTCGCGGCCAGCGCGTCGTCGGTGAGTCGATATCCGCGCTCGATCAGGGCTCGCTTGCGCTCGTCCGGCCAGGGCTCATCGCCGCGGAAGGTGGGATCGAGGCCGTCTTCGCCGGGAGCTGCCCTCACGATCAGGCTCGGCACCTGCCGGTCGTGCCGGAACGGAAACCTCGCCGAGCCGAAGATACCGTCCAGCTCCGAGCGGAGACTCTTCCTACGCCATGGAGGTGCGGTGGTGACCGCGGAGGAGATGACCTCCTCTCGAAGCCGCTGCAGCTCGGTCACCGAGATCTCCCGCTCCTCGGCCAGTCGTTCCTCGAGAACGGTGTTTCGCGCGATCGCGACCCGCATAAGCCGGACGATCATCTCCGCGTAGTGGGCGGGCTCTCCACGGCTCGCACGCTCCTCGGCGAGGCGGATCTCGGCGAGCAGCGCGCGCACCGGGGGAACCGCACGGAAGCGGTCGAGTCGTTCGCGCATCCGCCCGAGAAAGGCGACGTCCGTCGGCGGGTAGCTCGCGATGTACCGGAAGGCGGCGATCGCCTGGACGTCCGGATTGCGGTACGCGTGCTCGAGGGGGAAGTTGCGCACCCAGCCTCCGTCTGTGGCGATCACGCCGTCGACGCTGATCGGGAGGACGAGCCCGCTGACCGCCGCGGAGGCTAGGAGCGCACGGCCCATCGTCTCCGGTGGCGTGGAGTGCGATGAGTAGACAAGCTCGAAGTGGCGTGTCTCGTCACCTTCGCGGTGCTCGCTGACGTCGGTGGCGAAGACGACGAGCTCGATCTCGGCGACCGCGAGCGCCGCGCCCAGCTCGCCGGCCTCACCGATTCGCTCGGCGATCGTGGCGGGCAGCGTGTAGTCGTGGAGCCCGCCGGGAAACTGCCAGACGCGGCGAGGCCGGAACACGTCCTCTGGCTGCAGCCCGAAGACGAACGCCTCAAGATCGTCGAGCCTGTCGAGTGTCGCCATCGTTCCCGAGAGCGCGCCGGCCGAGGTGCCGTAGATCCATCCGATTCGCGACCAGACCGGGCTCTCTCGGAGCCGCTTCAGGAAGCCGAGCTCGAGCAAGACTCCGTTGACGCCCCCGCCGGAGAGGACGACCGCGAGGTCACGCGTGTCGGAGTCGGGCACCGGGCTATTGTGCGCCTGTGGAGCCTGAGCTTAGGCGAGGTGCCGCGGTGCTCTCCGACGTCGACCTCGAGTCGGACGAGAAGCTCTGGCAAGACGACGATGGCGGCGACCACGGCGGCTGGTTCTGCGTGCGGACAGACCCATTTCCGTGCCCGGCTCCCGGATGCTCGTTCGTTGCGGAGCTCATGACCGCCGCGCACCTGGTGCTCGTCTGGGAGGAACGCGACGACCCGAACCTTCTCTGGCACGCGCAACGGGCGAAGGAGGTCGGGCGGAACCCACGGGTGGCGGCCTACGAGAGCGCGTTCGGGCCGAGTGCCTCCTACTACGCGTGGGAGGCGGCAGGTCGTCCGGTGCACGGCGTCAAGGGACGCGAGACACCGTCGAAGGGATAACGCCGGCGTCGTAGACACCTTCCAGCGCTTATGGTCGGTGTTGCGCTGGGCAACTTTCAGCGGTACGGTCACGCTGTGCCCGAGCCATTCCAGCCGGGTGGGCGGGCCCCGGCGCCGCCACCGCTCGATCTCGTCCAGGACTTCGTCAACACGGAGATACCCGACTGGGCGCGTGACGACATCGCGACGCCCGAGCTGCTCGAGGAGTGGCTGCGCAAGCGCCGGCTGCTCGAAGAGGATGAGCCCGTCGGCGCGGCTGATTTCGTCGCGGCGCGTGAGCTTCGCGCAGCACTTCGCGGCCTCGGCTTGCTGAACAACCTCGGAGAGTCCCCGGACCAGGCACTTCGTGAAAACCTCCTCTCCGCGCTCTCGACCGTGTCGTTTCGGGTCGAAGTCGACGAGCTCGGCCGACTCGTGCCGACACCTGCTGGCACCGGCGCGAGCCGAGCGCTCGCGGCAGTCGTCGCGACCGTTCTCGACGCCCAGGCCTCGGGAGCTTGGGGACGCCTGAAGGCGTGCCGCAAGGAGGGTTGTGGATGGCTGTTCTACGACGGCTCGCGCAACAACTCCTCCAACTGGTGCTCGATGTCGATCTGCGGGAATCGCGCCAAGACTGCCGCCTATCGCGGGCGGCGCAAGGCGGCGCGGTGAGCTCGGCGCGTTACGTGATCTGGCTCGCATGGCGACGCGTGCGCCGTCGGGACAGCGGTGTCCTCGTGGCCGTGCTCGGGCTCGCGGTCGCGACGGCGGTACTCGCCGGGGTCCTCTCCGGCGTCACGATCGCAAAGGATCGCTCGCTGGCGCAGGCCATCGAGCGCACCGAAGCGGCGTCGCGGGCGGTCCGCGCCGTCTGGTTCGGCGTCCCGTCAGCAAGCAACGAGGCTCAACCCGTCCTGGACAGGGAAGTTCGCGAGACACTGGCCGACCTTCACCTCGGAGAGCCGACGGCGTTGATCCTTGTTCGGGAGAGCACCGTCGCTGGGCGGTTCGTCGGGCTTGCAGCCGTCGACGGGCTCGCGCCACACGTCACGCTTCGTTCGGGCCGTCTGCCCCGTCGCTGCACCGCGGGCCGTTGTGAGGTGCTCCGGCTTCGAGGCCAGGGTTCTCTCCCAAACGCCCCCGGCCTGAGGCTCGTCCAGGTCGGAACCGCGAGCCTCCGCTCGCGCCAGCTCTTCGGGGACTTTCTCGAGCCGACCGACAACGCAACCGCAGACGCCGAAGTGGCTCCGGGACTCCGGGAGTCCGGGCGGTACCACCGACCGCCACCCGCACCGCTTGTCGTCGCGGAGGGTGTCGCCGCGCTCGCCGCCTCGCCGGCGCTCGCGCGCACCTATCGGAGCTACGCCTGGGTCTGGCCGCTCGCGGCCGGGAGCCCGCGACTCTGGCAGGTCGACGACCTGATCGGCCGCATCGAGAGAGCTCGGGCGGCACTTGCGGCTCGTTCTGGGTCGTTCGCCGTGGCCGCCCCGGAGGAAGAGCTTCGCGCGGCCGAGCGCAGGGCGAACGTCGCGGGTCGGCGGCTGCTGCTCGTTGGCGGGGAGGCTGCCGCGCTCCTGCTTGCGTTCGCTCTCCTCGCCGCTCGCGGACGGAGTCGCGACCTCGCCGGCGCACACACGCGTCTCAGGTGGTACGGGGCTCGCAGGTGGCAGCTGGCGCTGCTGTCGAGTGTCGAAAGCGTCGTCATCGCCGTCGGAGGCGTCCTCACAGGCTGGGTGCTCGGGAGTGCGGCGGGCGCGCTTGCGGCGCGGCTGGCTGGCACGCCCACCGTTCCCGTGCTGCTGCAGAGCACCGTTTCGCCGACCGGGCTCGCAATCGCGGTCGTCGTCACGCTCGTCGTAACTGTCCTGATCGCTCTTGCGATGTCACTGCTTCCGCGCGAGGGCGTTCGGCTCGGCGTGCCGGAGGTCGCGGGCGCGGCGGCGATGCTCGTAATAGGGGTCACCCTGCTGAGCGGGGCAGTGGATGAGGAGCGCCTCGCGGATGCGGACAGCTCGGCGCTGCTGCTCCTGCTGCTTCCAGGCCTCGTTGCGCTCGTCGCGGCGATCGCCGTAGCTCGTCTGTTTCCGCCGATCGCGCGGTTGATCGCCGACCGGTCGCGCCGGTCGCTCGCTTTGCGGCTTGCCGCGGTTGGCCTCGCGCGCGGTCCCGGTGCGGCACTCGTCACCGTGGCGTTTCTCACGATCGCGTTCGGGCTCGCGCTGTTCGCGGAGGGCTACCGCGCGACGCTGGCTCGCGGCGAGCGCGAGCAGGCGGCGTTCCAGGTGCCTCTCGACGTCACCGTCCGCGAGGATCTCAGGGCGCTCGTCAGGGTCTTCGATGCCGCGTCCCTCGAGCGTTTCCGTGCGCTCGCGGGGGCGGGTGGCGAGGCGTATCCAGTGCTTCGGGTCACCGGCGGCGCAGGGCGGGCAGAGCAGGTCAGCGGCGTGACCGTGCTCGGGCTCGACCGCGAGGTCGTCGAGCGGCTCAGCGTGTGGCGTTCGGACTGGACGGCGAACGGTGCCGGGCGTAACGAGCTTGCAGAGACGATCGACACGGGGCGGCAGGTCAGTCTCCGGGGTGCACAGTTACCCACCGGCGAGATCGAGCTGCGCGTCGGGCCGAGCCTTCTCTCCTTCGCCGCGATCGTCGAGACGCCGGGCGGAGAGTTCCGGCGGGTCGAGCTGGGCGCCGCCGACCCGGATAGGCCCTCGGTGCTGGTCGCGCGAGTCGCACATGGGTCGCGGCTCGTGTCGCTCGAGCTGGTTCCGCCGCCTCGCCTGATCGAAGGCGGAGCGGACGCGGGTATCGCCTTCAGCGGCGACGTCCATCTCGCGGGGGGACTCGCGCTCGAGCTCCAGACCTGGACCGGCATGAACGGCGTCGCGGTGCGGGCCTCCGGGTCAGGCATCGATCTGCGCTACGTGCTCACTCCCCAGCGAACAGCACGCCTTCGCGCGCGGCAGGTCACCGACGAGATGCCTCCGGTGGTCCTCGTGAGCCGGCGACTGGCGGAGCTGGCGGGCGGTATCGGGGGCTCGCTCCCGCTGCAGGTGGGAGGAGCACTCGTTCCCGTTCGAGTTGCGGGCGTCGTCGATCGTTTTCCGGGTACATCCGGCGAGGTGGCCATTGGGGAACGCGGCGCTCTCCGGACAGCGATCAGCGCGGCCGCCCCGGGAGCGGCGCGGGAGAACGAGGTCTGGCTCGAGGTCTCGGACGAGCGGTTGCCGGCAGTTGCGGATGCGTTCGCACGTCCACCACTCGAGGTGCTCACCGTCGTGACGCGTGCCGATCTCGAAGACGACGCACGCCGCGACCCGCTCGCGTACGGGACGTTGCTCGCCCTTGGGGCCGCCGCCCTCCTGGCGCTCGCTCTCGCCGCCGTCGGTCTCGCGCTCTCGGTGCGGTCCGACTTGCGCGACGAGCGAAGCGAGCTCTACGAGCTCGAGGCGCAGGGGGCTTCCCCGTCGCTTCTCCGTGGCGTTCTGCGGTCCCGTGCGATCGCGCTCTCGATTGCCGGGCTGCTGGCCGGTGCCGTAACCGGGACCGTTCTCGTGACGCTCGTGACGAAGGTCGTCTCGGTGACCGCCCGCGGTGGGTTCGCCGAGCCCCCGCTCGCCGCGACCGTCGACCTCCTGGTCGTCGGCGCCGGTGTCGCGGCGTACGCAGGGCTTGCGACCCTCTTCGTGGGGGCGACCACACGACGCGCGTTCTCCCAGCCGCACGGACCGACACACCGGGGGTACTAACGATGGCTCCGATCGTCGAGACCCGCGAGCTCTTTGCCGTATATCCCTCGCCGACGGGCGGCATCGCGGCTCTCCGCGGCCTCACCCTCTCGGTCGAAGAAGGCGAGATCTGCGTCGTGCTCGGCCCGAGTGGCTCCGGCAAGACGACGCTCATGCGCATGCTGGCCGGCCTCGAGCGTCCGTCTGCGGGCTCGGTCGTGGTCGGCGGGCTCGATCTCGCGCGCTCGACAGGGCGACAGCTCGCGCGTCATCGGAGCCGGATCCTCGGCTACGCGGACCAGCACTACTGGCGAGCTCTCGCCGGCGAGCTCACGGCGGAGGAGCTCGTCGGTGTCCCTCTCGGTCTCATGTCGGTCGGGTCCCGGGAGCGCCGAAGCCGCGCGCATGAGCTTCTCGAGCGCGTCGGGCTTCTCGACCGCGCGACCGCGCGGCCGGGCGAGCTGTCGGGCGGAGAGCAGCAGCGGATCGCGCTCTGCGCGGCCCTGGCCCACCGCCCCCGGCTCCTGATCGCGGACGAGCCGACCGGCGAGCTCGATGCAGCGACCGCGGCGGACGTCTATGCGCTCTTCGAGGAGCTCGTCGCCGAGCACGGGACGGCGGCGGTGGTGGTGAGTCACGATCCAGCCTCGACGAAGATCGCCGACCGCGTCGTCCACATTCGCGACGGACGGGTCAGCGAGGAGCGCCGGGACGGGGACGAGACGGTCGTCGTCGGCGAGGGCGGCTGGCTGCGGGTGCCCGAGGAGCTTCTTCACACTGCAGGCATCGGCCAGCGCGCGCTCGTCGTCTCACGGAACGGAGTCGTCGAGCTGCGTCGGGCAGGCGGTATTCACGCTGCGAGGCCGGCGGCGACGGCTGCGCCCGTGCTAGGCGTGCGTGGAGGCACGCTCGAAGCCCGTGGCGTGTCCCGGAGCTACGGATCTCAGGTCGCCCTCGCCGGCATGGATGCACTGTTCCGGCCTGGGGAGCTGGCGGTAGTGACCGGCCCCTCGGGATCGGGCAAGTCGACGCTGCTCGCGCTGCTTGCGGGGCTCGACGTGCCCGACGAGGGCGAGATCCTGCTCGACGGGATCGCGGTCTCCTCACTCGATCGCGAGGCGCGTGCGGCCGTGCGCCGCGAACGGGTGGGAGTAGTGATGCAGGATCCCGGTCTCTCCGACTTCCTCACGGCATGCGAAAACGTCGAGCTCGGGCTCGCCCTGCGTGGGTTCGACAGAAGCGAGTCCCGCGTGCGCGCGCAGCAGGCTCTCGCGGCCGTCGATCTCGCCGAGCACGCGGATCGTCGTGTCGCCGTTCTCTCTGCAGGCCAGCGCGAGCGCGTCGCTCTCGCGTGTGCGTTCGCGCCCCGGCCTGCGGTCGTGCTCGCCGACGAGCCGACTGCGCGCCTGGACGCGGTCACGACGCTCGCCGTGGGCGACCTTCTTGCGGGTCTCGCGCGAACAACGGGAGCAACCGTGGTCTGTGCGACGCACGATCCTCTCCTCATCGGACTCGCGGATCGCGAGGTTCGGCTGCAAGAGGCTGTCGCGCTAGCATCGTCGTGATGCCCACGGTGAGCGAGACCCTTCGGGTGAGCGGTGTGCGCTGCGAGCGCTGCGTCGGCCGGCTCTCAGTCGCGTTGCAGGGTCATGAGGGGATCGAGTCGGCGAGCGCCAACCTGGTCGGGGACGTGACGCTTGCGTGGGACGTGGAACGCACGTCGAGGAGCGAGATCGTCGCGCTGCTCGCCCGGGCTGGGTTCCACGAGGCGCCTGGCGAGCGGGAATAGCGCGGCCGGGAGCCTCGTTGCAGCCTCCGTAACGCAAGGGTACGGTAGACCGGTGAGTGAGCCCGAGCCCGCCACCGAAGCAAGACGGATCGCAACGGAAGCGCGCGACCGCGCACGCTTCGAGGAGGAGGCTCTGGCACTCGCCGACCAGGCCTACCGGGTTGCGAGGCGGCTCACCGGCTCGCGTGAGGAGGCAGAGGACTTGGTGCAAGAGACGTACGCCAGAGCATTCCGGAGCTGGCGCTCCTACACACCCGGGACGAACATGCGCGCCTGGCTCCTGCGGATCCTCACGAACCTCAACGTCGACCGCGGCCGCCGGATCCAGCGCACGCCGCAGACCCAACCGCTCGAGGAAGGCGACTACTACCTCGCGAACAAGGTCGCGTCGGCTGCCGGCGAGGAGGCGCTCGACCAGGAGCAGGTCGTCGAGCGCATGTCGCAGGATTCCGTCGTGAACGCGCTCTCGGAGATCCAACCGCAGTTTCGGGACGTCGTCGTGCTCGTCGACATCGGCGACTTCACATATGCGGACGCCGCCCAGATCCTCGACATCCCGATCGGGACCGTGATGTCGCGCCTCCACCGTGGCCGGCGCGCGCTGAAGCAGAAGCTTGCAGAGGAAGCTCTCACGTGAGCGGCGACCCCTGCGATAGGTGCGAGGAGCTCCTCCAGGACTTCCTCGACCGGACGCTCACGAACGACGAGTGGGCGCTGGCTGAGTCGCACCTCGGGGGTTGCGACTACTGCCGCCGCCGCTACCGCTTCGAGGAGAGCCTGCGCCGGTACGTGAAGCTGAGCGCGGTCGAGCGAATGCCGCCGGGCTTGATGGCGAAGCTCGAGGAGCTTGGCCGGCTCGACGCGACGGCTTAGTTCAGTAGCGGTAGATCTTCTGGCGTGTCGACGTCGCCCGGACTCCCGAAATCGTCGCAGGGGACGAGGCGCACCGGGCGATCTCGAAGCCCTTCGTCGGGAATGCCTATCCAATCGGCGCGGCCGATTGCGAGCGGGTGGCCGCGCTCGCCGTCGTATGACGCCGAGGTGATGCCTTCGTCGCGGCTCCAGGCATCGAGGACGCGCGTAACTGCCTCGGGCGAGAGATTCGGCCCGTCGGCGAGGACGACCACGGCCACTGCCACGTCGTCAGCGAGCACATCGAGCCCGCAGCGAAGCGACGCACCCGGCCCGCGATCCCACTCGCGACACTCTACGAGCCGTGTGGGAATGCCTTGTAACAGACTGTTACTTGGCAGCTCTAGCCCGTATGCGCCTTCGACGACCACGATCTCGTCGACTGATGACTGGCGGAGACGATCGAGGACGGTCGGGAGGAGCAGTCGCTGTTTCGGTGCTCCGAACCGCGACGCCTCGCCGGCTGCGAGGACGATCGCGGCGACCTTCGGCATCAGCCGTTGCTGGCGCAAGACCGGAATCCGCTCGCGCGGGCTCCGGTCGCGCGAACATCCCTAAAGGCGTCCGCTTCGCGGCCGCTGCGCTCGTGTTTCACAGCAGCCTCTAGGTCTCCTCGACGGTGACTGTCTTGATGACGACCGGCTGCGTCGGCTGTTCCGTCGTCGGATCGCCGAGCGCGCCGATCCGCTCGACCACGTCGAGCCCCTCCGTCACGTTGCCGACGATCGCGTACTCCGCTGGCAGGCCGGCGTCGGCGCCCGTGACGACGAAGAACTGGCTCCCTGACGCTCCGGCGGGCTCGGTCGGCGCCTTCGCCATCGCGACGACTCCCTTCACGTACTTGGAGCCGGGCGGCGGAACGTCGACCGTGCTGTAGCCGGGGCCGCCCCCACCGGTCTGAGTCGGATCGCCGCCCTGGATGACGAACCCGGGGACGATCCGGTGGAAGACGGTTTCGTCGAAGTAGCCGTCCCGGGCGAGGGCGACGAGTGACGCGGTCGTCTCCGGGGCAAGCCTCGTGTCGAGCGCGACCGTGAACGTGCCGCAGCTCGTCTCGAGCGCGAGGCTGTAGCTCGTGCCGGCCGTGACGGGATCTGCCGGTGCTTCGCGAGCCTCAGGCTCGCGCGGCGCAGGAGCCTCGACGCTTTCGCATTCGCCGCCCGCCGGCGCCGTCGCTTCGTCGTCTCCTCCGCAACCGGCGGCGACGGATGCGAGGAGTGCAAGTGCGAGCAGGGCGCGGCGCATCAGCGTGCGATCCTATCCGGGCTCATGACCTCTCCGAGATGCGAATGGGCGTCGGACGGCTCCGAGCTCATGCTCGCCTACCACGACGAGGAGTGGGGCGTTCCCTCGCACGAGGATCGTCATCTCTACGAGCTCCTGACGCTCGAGGGAGCTCAAGCGGGGCTGTCGTGGCGAACGATCCTGAACAAGCGCGAGGGCTATCGTCGCGCATTCGCCGGTTTTGACCCGGAAGTCGTCGCCCGGTTCGCTCGGAAGGAGGTCGAACGGCTTCTCCAAGACCCCGGAATCGTGCGCAACCGCCTGAAGATCGAGTCGACGGTGACGAACGCGTCCCGCGTCCTCGAGGTGCAGGAGGAGCTCGGCAGCTTCGACGTGTATCTCTGGCGGTTCGTGGACGAGACGCCCATCGTCGGCCGGTGGCACACGCTCTCCGAGCTCCCGGCGGAGACCGACGTCTCGCGAGCGCTCTCGAAGGATCTCAAGCGGCGAGGCTTTCGCTTCGTCGGGCCGACCGTCTGCTACGCCTTCATGCAGGCAACGGGAATGGTCAACGACCATACGGTCGACTGCTTCCGGTTCAAGGAGGTCGTCGGTTGACGGCGCCAATCCGGTACGCGCGCAGCGGCGACGTCAACGTCGCCTACCAGATCAGTGGAGACGGCCCGTTCGACCTCGTCCTCGTCCCCGGGTTTTTCTCGCACCTCGAGATCGACTGGGAGCATCCGGCGCACGCGCGCTTCCTCGACCGCCTCGGCTCTTTCTCGCGTCTGATCCGCTTCGACAAGCGCGGCACCGGTCTCTCGGACCGGACTGTGGGTCTCCCGGACTTCGAGGCGCGGATGGACGACGTGCGTGCCGTTATGGACGCAGCGGAAAGCGAGCGGGCCGCGCTCATCGGCTACTCCGAAGGCGGGCCGATGAGCGTTCTCTTCGCCGCCTCGTACCCGCAGCGGACACGTGCGCTCGTCCTGTACGGGAGCTACGCGAAGCGGCTCCGCAGCGAGGACTACCCCTGGGCTCCGACCGGGGAGGAGCGCGCCGCGATCGCGCGGGAGCTGGAGGAGACCTGGGGCGAGAACGTCGACATCTCGACGATGATCCCGAACGCCGACCCGGCCGAGATTGCGTGGTTTGGGCGGCGGGGGAGGGCATCGCTGAGCCCTGCGGCCGCGCGCGACCTCATCCTGATGAACTCGAAGGCTGACGTGCGCGAGGCTCTTCCCGCGGTCCAGTGTCCGACCCTCGTCCTGCATCGCACCGGCGACCGTGACTCGCGAGTTGAAGAAGGGCGCTTCATCGCCGACCGGATTCCAGGTGCCCGTTTCATCGAGCTGCCGGGCGACGTGCATGTCCCGTGGGTCGACATGGACACCATCCTCGACGAGGTCGAAGAGTTCCTCACCGGTCTCCGTCCTCCACCGACTTCCGATCGTGTGCTGGCGACGATCCTGTTCACTGACCTCGTCGGATCGACCGAGAGGGCGCATGCGCTCGGCGACGCGGTGTGGGCGTCTCTCCTCGCCTCCCACAACGAGGCCGTCCGTCGTCAGCTCGTACGCTTCTCGGGCGAGGAGATCGATACGGCCGGCGACGGCTTTCTCGCAGTCTTCGACGGACCCGCACGGGGGATCCGCTGTGCCCTCGAGATCCGCGAGGCACTGCGCGTGCTCGGGCTCCACGTACGGGCTGGCGTGCACACGGGTGAGGTCGAGCGGCGCGCCGCTGACAAGCCCCGCGGTATCGCTGTCCACGTCGGCGCTCGAATCATGTCGTCGGCAGGCGCGGGAGACGTGCTCGTGAGCTCGACGACACGCGACCTCGTCGCCGGCTCGGGTCTCGAGTTCGAGGACCGCGGAGAGCACGAGCTGAAGGGAATCGAAGGCGTGCGCCGGCTCTACGCCGCCGGCTGAGCCTACGCTCGAGTTGTAACCGCGATCAAATCTGCAAGGTTGACGAGCTGGATCGCTGCGCGGATCGAGGTATTTCGATCGTCCTCGGAGACGTCCCCGCTGCCGTCCCGCCAGAGCTCGCCGGCCGTCACCAGCAGCTCCTGGATCCGCTCCGACTCCTCGGGATGGCCGTCGCGCTCCCTGCAGGCATTGACGGCGAGCCCGAGGGCGCCGAGGGTGTCGCGCTGGCGAAGCCAGAGCATCGGCACGGCCATCGAGATGTACTGGTGGATGCGCGCGAAGGTCAGGGGCTGCACGAGAGTCGCCGTCCCGCGCGGTGTCGTGAGCGGCGGCGTCGGCTCGTTTTCGACGATGCCGTGCGCCGTTCCGCCCAGCATCGCGCGAAGCTGCACGTCGTCGAAGCCGGAGAGCCTCGCCGAGCGGATCGATGCGAGGAGCGAGTTCGGCTGGCGGCCGTACGGGTAATCGGACGCGTACACGACCTGCTCCGGGGCGACCTGCCGGAAGAGGTCGAGGAGGTCGAGCGCGCTCCATACCGAGGTGTCGAAGTAGACGCCCGGGATCCCGCCGAGGCGTCCGGCGAGTCCCGCCATGTCCGCGATCCCCGCGTGCGCGACGATCAGCCGGACACCCTCATAGCGCCGCACGAGCGTCTCGAGATGCTGAGCGATCGGAGGCATCCCGCGACCTCCGTGGATCAGGATCGGGACCGAACGCTCGACCGAGAGCTCGAACACCGGTCCGAGGCGCTCGTCGTCGAGGGCGAACGCCTGGGCCCTCGGGTGCAGCTTGATCCCCCTCGCTCCGAGATCGAGCGCGCGCCTTGCCTCTTCGAGCGGGCGCGTCGTCAGGTCGAGGCGGACGAAGGGGATGAGCTTCCCGCCCGAGCGCTCGGCATGAGCGAGCGTCCTGTCGTTGGGGACGCAGAAGGCGGGCTCGCGATCGTGCTCGTCCATACAGAAGACGAAGGCGCCGCCGAAGTCGTAGCGGTCGAGAATCTCCGAGAGGTCCTCGTACCGACCCCGCATTCCGTCGATGTCGTCTCCGAGGTGGGCGTGGGCGTCGAAGAGAAATGCGCCCTCCGGCAACTCCGCGCGCAGGTCGCTCGCGTACGACTCGACGATCGTCCGCGCCCGGTCGAACGGTGTCATGCGCTCGAGCTGTCGGTCAACGCCGCCCAGACCCGGGGAGGCGTCATCGGCAGCTCTCGCAGCCTCAGGCCGACCGCTGCCGCGACCGCATTGGCGATCGCGGGCGCAGACGCGATCACCGGAGCCTCGCCGATCCCCTTGGCGCCGAACGGCCCATCGGGCGCAGGGACCTCGACGATCAGCGTATCGATCGCAGGAACGCGCTCCGCGAGGGGGATCGCATAGTCCATGAACGAGCCGGTGAGGAGCTGCCCGTCTTCGTCGTGCGCGAGCTCCTCGAGGAGCGCCCAGCCGATCCCCTGGGCCACGCCACCCCGCATCTGACCCTCGACAAGGGCGGGGTTCAGCGCCCGCCCCACGTCCTGGGCCATCGCGTAGCCGAGCAGCTCGATCTCGCCCGTCTCCCTGTCGACGCGAACGTGGGCGAGGTGAGCCGCGGCGGAAGGAGCCCCCACTGTCTGGGCCGAGCCCCCGTGTCCCTCGATCGGCTCGTACCGGCCGCCGAAGCGGAGCGCCATGCGGGCGATCTCCTCGACCGAGATCGAACGGTCAGGCGCGCCCACGGCTCGAACGACCCCGTCCACGACCTCGAGGTCGTCGGGCGCGATCTCGAGCTCCTCGGATGCGGCCGCCAACAGCTTCACGCGCGCGGCCTCGGCCGCTCGCTGTACGGCCTTGCCGACCGTGTAGGTGACCTTGGAGCCTCCGCTCGCGCCGGAGTAGGGGCCGGTCGCCGTATCCGCGGTAACGACGCGCACCTGCTCGGGCGAGAGACCGAAGGCCTCCGCCGCAATCGCAGCGAAGCCGGTGTTCACGCCGCTCATGTCTACCGCCGCCGTGACGATTGTCATCGTCCCGTCCTGATCGATGCGGCAGACGGCTGCGGCCGGCTCGTTGCCGCCGGGCCAGTAGCCGAGGGCGACGCCGATCCCCTCGTCGTCTGGCAACGAGTCGCGCGTCTGCCAGAGCGGGTGCTCCCGCACGCACTCTAGAACCTCGACCGCCCCTATCGTCGGGAAGGCATTTCCACTCACGCCGACGTCGCCCTCGACGACGGCGTTCCGCAGCCGCAGCTCGAGAGGATCGAGATCGAGCTCGGCCGCCAGCTCGTCGAGCAGGGTCTCGAGCGCGAAGGCCGCCGCCGGCGCACCGGGTCCCCGGTAGGCGCCGAATGTGAATCGATTCGTCTGGACTCCGTAGCCTCGGAGGTCGTGGGCCTCCCAGCGGTACGGACCCGCGACGAGGAGCGAGCTGATCCCCTCGACCCCCCAGCCGGCGTTCGAGCCGCGGTCGACGATCATCCGGGCGGTGATCGCGGTCAGCGTGCCGTCCTTGCGCGCGCCGATCCGGAGCTCCGTCACCTGGGCGGACGCGGGGTTCGTCGCCTGGAAGTCCTCAGCACGGGTGAGCACGAGGCGTACGGGGCGCCTCAGTGCAAGAGCAGCGCCCGCAGCCAACGGCTCGACGAGAGCGAACTTCCCGCCGAAAGCGCCGCCGAGGGGCTCGGCGATGACGCGAATGCGGCTCAGCGGCAGCTCGAAGGCGCGGGCCAGCTCTCGCTGCGTCACGAACGAGCCCTGCGTGCTGGTCGAGACGACCAGGGTGTCGTTCGGCTCGATCCATGCGGTTGCGACCTGGGGCTCGATGTAGGCCTGGTAGATCCACGGGGTCCGGAACGTGCCGGAGACGACCGCATCGCTCGCCTCGAATGCCGCGGCTACGTCGCCGGAGTTGCGATGCACGGAATCGAGGACGTTGCCGGAGAGCTCTTCCTCGTCGTCCGCGTCCTCACCGCGATCGACGCCGGCGTGGATCGACTCGAGATCACCGCCGCTCTCGGCATCGTCCGCGAGACGCGCGAGAGCCTCTCCGGGGCGCATCGCCTGCTCGACGTCGACGACGGCTTCCAGGGGTTCGTAATCCACGACGACGAGCTCGGCGCCGTCCTCGGCTGCCGCTTCGCTCTCGGCCACGACGAGCGCGACCGGCTGACCGGCGAAGATGACTTCCTCGCGAGCCAGCGGCTCGACGGTTCGGTCGTTGCCGGAGGCCGCGATGGGCAAGTCGCCCGCATCGAGCACCGCGACGACTCCCGGCACCGCAAGTGCTGCGTCGCGCTCGATCCCGCGGATCCGCGCGTGCGCCTCCGTGGAGAGAACGGGCCGAGCGTGAAGAAGTCCGTGGACGTATCCGTCGGCCGCGTACC
>JBBDMN010000116.1:0-9967 GCA_040878305.1 Gaiellaceae bacterium | reverse complement strand
GTCCGGCCGCCGTCAGGACGAACGAGAGCAGCTGCCCCCGCGAGAGCGAACCCCGACGCCGGGTGCTCGACTTTCGCGTACGCCGACCCCGATCCACGAGGCGGCACCGGAACGACGATCCCGGCGATCAGCTCGTGTGTGGCGAGCGCGGTCGTGAACGGGCCGCGGAAGAAATCGGCCGCCGCGATCGTGCGCTCGGCGTCCGCCGAGCGAAGCTCGAGCGAGGCTTCCAGGGCGAGGACGACGGCGGGCATGTCGGACGCGGGATCGGCGTGGGCGAGGCTTCCGCCGAGCGTGCCGCGGTTCCGCACCTGGAGGTCGCCGATCGCGCCGGCGCACTCCGCGATCGCAGCGAGCGCGGGTTGGTTCACCACCTCGTCCGCGCGGACGAGGTCGTCCCAGGTGGCGAGTGCGCCGATCTGAAGCTCGCCACCACCGAGCTCCACGCCACCGAGCTCGAGCCGGCCGATGTCCACGAGCAGCGACGGCCGCGCGATCCGGAGCTTCATGACCGGGAGCAGCGAGTGACCGCCGGCGAGCACTTTCGCCTCGGGATCGGCGAGCGCGTCGAATGCCTCCTCGATCGTGGACGCGCGGACGTACTCGACCGATGCGGGGATCATGCTGCCCCGTTCATGCGCAGCGCCGAGCCCGCCGCTTGGATCGACTCCACGATCGACTGGTAGCCGGTGCAGCGGCAGAAGTTTCCGCGGATCGACCGCCGAATCGTTTCCTCGTCGGGATCGGGATCGCGCGAGAGGAGGTCGGCTGCGGTCAGGATCATCCCAGGGGTGCAGAAGCCGCATTGGAGCCCGTGGTGCTCGACGAACGCACGCTGGATCGGGTGCAGCTCACCGTCGGAGGCGAGTCCCTCGATCGTCTGAAGCTCGGCTCCGTCTGCCTGCAACGCGAGCAGCGTGCAGCTCTTCACCGCTCGACCGTCGAAGAGCACGGTGCACGCTCCGCACTGGCTCGTGTCGCAGCCGACATGGGCGCCTGTCAGCCCGAGCTCGTCCCTCAGGGCGTGAACGAGGAGCGTCCGCGGCTCCACCTCGAGCGAGCGCGGCTCCCCGTTGACGACGAGCTCGACGCTCTCAGGCACTCGCGGGGAGAGCGGAGAGCTTCTCGCGGAGGTACGCGAGATACGGCTGGGGGTCGATCGTCGGCGATCCCGTGAGGCGCTCGATCGTCTCCTTCGGGGTGAGCTTGCGACCGAGGGAGTAGAGGTTGTCGCGCAACCAGGCCGAGAGCGGTTCGAGCTCGCCGGCCTCCATCTGGGAGTCGAGGTCGGGTATCGCCTCTCGAACGACCGACCAGATCTGCAGCGAGATCACGTTGCCGAGGGCGTAGGTCGGGAAGTAGCCGATGCCGCCACCCGACCAGTGGACGTCCTGGAGGACCCCGTCCGCGTCGTTCGGGACCTCGACTCCGAGCAGCTCGCGCATGCCCTCGTTCCATGCCTCCGGCACGTCCTTCGGCTCGAGCGTTCCCTCGATGAGCTGACGCTCGAGGTCGAAGCGGAGGATGATGTGGAGGCTGTAGGTCGTCTCGTCGGCCTCGACACGGATCAGACCCGGCTCGGCGCGGTTGATCGCGGCGAGGAAGGTCTCGAGATCGACGTCGCCGAGCTGCTCGGGGAAGGTCGATTGGAGCGGCTCGTACCAGTGCATCCAGAACGGTCGGCTCCGTCCGACGAGGTTCTCCCAGGTCCGGCTCTGCGACTCGTTGAGGCCGAGCGAGGGCGAGCTCGCGAGCGGCGTTCGCTCGAGCGAGGAAGCGATTCCGTGGGCGTAGAGCCCGTGACCCGCCTCGTGCATCGTCGACCAGAGCGAGTTGAATCCGGTCTCGTGGTAGCGCGTCGTCAGGCGTACGTCGCGGTTCGAGAACGACGTGCAGAACGGGTGGACGGTGGGGTCGAGGCGCCAGGCTCCTTGCTCGAAGCCGACGGTCGCGAGGATGCGCTCTGCGAACTCGCGCTGGAGCTTCGCCGGATATGGCTCTTCAAGGAAGGAGGAGTCGACTCGGGGTGCCTCACGCACGAGCTCGGAGAGAACCGGTTTGATCGTGTCGAAGACCTCGGCGACCTCGGTCGACTTCATGAACGGCTCGTAGTCGTCGAGCAGCGGCGTGTACGGCGAGTCGTCCCACTCGAAGCACTCGACATAGCGCTTCTTCAGCTCGAGGTTTCGCTCGAGGACAGGGAGGAAGCTCGCAAAGTCGTCGTTCTTGCGCGCCTCGGCCCAGGTGTGGTGCCCCTGCGCGCCGGCGCGGAGCATCTCGGCGCGGAGCTCCGGGGGGACGCGCTTGTTCTTCTCCCAGTCGTGACGTGCGACGCGGATCAGGCTCGCGTCGTCGGAGTCGTGCTCGAGCGACTCCTCGTGCGGACGCAGCTTCTCGAGCAGGACGCCGAGCTCGTCGTCAACCGAGCGCTCATGCGCCATGCGGCCGAGCGTCGCGAGCGCCTCTGCCCGGGCCGGCGTGCCGAGCGGCGGCATGGTGACGCGCTGGTCCCACACGAGCACGCCCATCGAGCGATAGATGTCGGAGATCTCTGCGAGGCGCTCTCGCAGCGTGCGGAGGTCCGCGTCCACCGGCGAAGACTCTACACACGCCCCACCCTCGGGACGCGAGGGGCGGTGACTCTGCCGATGCGGGGTAGGATCGCGCCCGATGTCGGCGATCCTCATCATCGGCGACACGATCCGTAACCCGGAGCTTCGCCACGAGGTGCCGCTCGGGATCCCGGACGGTTTCGTCTACGCCGAGCTCGACGGGAGACGGATCGTCGCGATCAGCTCGATGGAAGCAATGCGCGTCGAGGCCCTGGACATGGGTCTCGAGGTCAGGCCCACGGAGGAGTTCGGAGCGGACGAGCTTCGTCGGAGCGGGCTCGATGTCCACACGTTCGCGAGGGAGCTCACCGTCCGGATCGTTCGCGGCCTCGGGATCGAGATGGCGACCGTGCCGCGCGGGTTCCCGCTCGGCTTCGCCGATGCGCTGCGTGCCGAAGGCGTCGAGCTGACTGTCGACCAGAAGCTCTTTGACGATCGGCGGCGGCAGAAGAGCGGGCACGAGCTCGCCGGGATCAGGCGCGCGCAGAAGGCCGCCGAGGCGGGAGTCGAGGTCGCGCGCGAGCTTCTCCGACGCGCGGAACCCGCGAACGGTGGACTCTCGATCGACGGCGAGCCGCTCACCTGCGAGCTCCTGAAGGAGCGCGTGCAGGCGGCGTTTCTCGCTCACGGCGCGCTAGCCGAGGAGATGATCGTCTCGCATGGGCCGCAGACGGCGGTAGGTCACGACATGGGCTCCGGCCCGATCGCAGCCAACGATGTCGTCCTCCTCGATCTCTTCCCGGTCGACCTCGAGTCGGCGTGCTTCGCGGACCTGACGCGCACGTTCGTCGTGGGCGACGCCCCGGACGAGATACGAGAGTGGCACAAGCTGTGCCGCGAAGCGTTAGAGGTGGCGGTCGCGGAGATCCGGCCGGGAGTGAACGGCGGCGACGTCCATCGCCTCGTGTCGGAGCTCTTCGCCGAGCGGGGGTTCCCGACCCAGCTGACGAAGCCCGAGGGCGAGGTGCTCCGCGACGGCTTCTACCACGGCCTTGGGCACGGCGTCGGCCTCGAGGTGCACGAGTCGCCTGCGCTCGGGATGGTAGGGGAGGTGCTTGTCCCCGGCGACGTGATCACGATCGAGCCGGGGCTGTACCGGCAAGGCTTCGGCGGCGTCCGGGTCGAGGATCTGCTGCTCGTCACGGAGGACGGCTACGAGCGCCTGACCGACTGTCCGTACGAGCTGGATGTTTAGCTCCAGGTGAGCGAGAACGCGATCGACACGCTTCTCCTGGAAGAGCGCCGGTATCCGCCCCCCGAGGACTTCGCAGCGCAGGCGAACGCCCGAGCTGACATCTACGACACCCCGTTCGAGGAGTTCTGGGACCGGGAAGGCCGCGAGCGCGTCACCTGGTTCGAGCCCTATACGTCGCTCCTCGAATGGAAGCTTCCCTACGCGAAGTGGTACGTCGGTGGGAAGATCAACGTCGCCTACAACTGCCTCGACCGCCATGTCGAGGCGGGGCGTGGCGACAGGGTCGCCTTCTACTTCGAGGGAGAGCCCGTCGGCGAACGGGCATCCATTACCTATTCGCAGCTGCTCGACGAGGTCGTCAAGGCCGCGAACGGCCTGAAGGCGCTGGGCGTAGGCAAGGGCACGCCCGTCGGGATCTACATGGGCATGGGGCCGGGGCTTCCGGTGGCGATGCTGGCGTGCGCCCGGCTCGGAGCGCCGCACACGGTCGTCTTCGGCGGCTTCTCCGCGGAGTCGCTCGCCGATCGCTTGAACGACATGCGCTGCGAGGTTCTGCTGACGCAGGACGAGAGCTGGCGTCGCGGGCAGACGGTTCCCCTGAAGGCAAGCGCCGACGAGGCGCTCGAGTCGTGCCCGGGGGTGCGGAAGGTGGTGATCGGCCAGAGAACGCGCGCCGATGTCCCCATGGTCGAGGGGCGCGACCTCGCCTGGTCGGAGCTTGTCGAGGGGCAGTCATCCGATCCGGCGTCGTGCCCGTGCGAGCCGATGGACTCGGAGGACCTCCTCTACCTCCTCTACACGAGTGGAACCACAGCGAAGCCGAAGGGGATCGCGCATACGACGGCCGGTTACCTGGTTGGGGTCGCGTCGACCCACCATTACGTCTTCGACCTGAAGCCCGACAGCGACGTCTTCTGGTGCGCGGCCGACATCGGCTGGGTCACCGGGCACAGCTACATCGTGTACGGGCCGCTCTGCAACGGCGCGACCAGCATCCTCTACGAGGGGACGCCCGACTTCCCGGACAAGGATCGCTGGTGGGACATCGTCGAGCGCTACGGGGTCACGATTCTCTACACGGCGCCGACGGCGATTCGCGCGCACATGAAGTGGGGGCCGGAGCACGCTGCGCAGCACGATCTCTCCTCCCTGCGGTTGCTCGGGTCGGTCGGCGAGCCGATCAACCCCGAGGCCTGGATCTGGTACCGCGAGCACATTGGCGCCGACCGCCTGCCGGTCGTCGACACCTGGTGGCAGACGGAGACCGGGATGATCCTGATCTCCCCGCTTCCGGGCGTGACGACGCTCAAGCCGGGTTCGGCGACGAAGCCGTTCCCTGGTATTGAGGCGGCCGTCGTTGACGACTCGGGCTGGGAGGTCGGGCCCGGCGGGGGTGGCTACCTCGTGCTAAAGCGGCCGTGGCCGGCGATGACCCGTGGGATCTTCGGCGACGACGCCCGCTTCCGCGCGACCTACTGGGAGCGCTTTCCTGGGATGTACTTCGCGGGCGACGGTGCAAGGGTGGACGAAGACGGCGACTTCTGGCTCCTCGGGCGCGTCGACGACGTGATGAACGTCTCCGGCCACCGCATCTCGACGATCGAGGTCGAGTCCGCTCTGGTCGACCATCGGAGCGTTGCCGAGGCCGCGGTCTGTGGCCGCGCCGATCCTCTGACCGGCCAGGCGATCGTCGCGTTCGTCACGCTGAAGGGCAGTGAGGAGGGGACAGTCGAGATGCTCGAGGTGCTACGGAACCACGTCGCGCAGAAGATCGGCCCCATCGCAAAGCCGGCGAATATCGTCTTCACCCCGGAGCTGCCCAAGACGCGCTCGGGAAAGATCATGCGGCGCCTTCTGCGAGACGTGGCCGAGGACAGGCCGCTCGGCGACACGACGACGCTTGCGGACCCCGCGGTCGTCGCCGAGATCGCCGACCGTGCGGTTGCTCAGCCTGCCGAGGACTAGGTCACGTCGAGCCCGAGCCGGCTGTAGGACCACGGCCAGTCCTCGACTCTGTCGCAGAGCCCAGCCTTGACGGGATTGAGGAGAACGTAGGCGCAGGCCTCATGGAGGTATTGCTCACTCTCGATCACGCGGGTGGAGAATCGTTCCGCGAACACGTGGCCGAAGCGGCCTCGCCGACCGTTGAAGTACCGCGCGTAGAGCCAGTTCAGTCGGTGAATGCCGGACGAAAGTGACGCGCAGCGTGAATCGACCACGAGATGGTAATGCGACCCCATGAGGCAGAACGCGTGGCACGTCCAGTGGTGTCGTACCGTCACGCGCCGTACGAGTTGCACGAGGACGTCACGGTCGTCGTCGTCGACGAAGATCGGCCCGCCCGCCGCAACGCCGCGTGAGACAACGTGGAAGTACCCATCGGGAAGGCTGGTTCGTTGCACGCGACCCATCGCGCGACGGTAGCCGCGATGCTCCTCCGTTCCCGACCCTGTGGACGAGTTGGCGCACTTTTGTCGTCTTAACAGTGCCAGGCACTGTAAAGAACACCACCGTTCGGAAAACGAGCTCGAGCTAGCGAGACGAAACTGCGCGCTCGAAAGCCGCGACCGTGCGGGCGATGTCGTCCTCGGTCGTCCGCCAGTTCGAGACCGAAAGCCTGATCGCCGAACGACCGTCCCAGGTGGTACCGCTCATCCACGCCTCGCCACTCGCCTGAACTTCGGCCAGCACGGCGTTGGTGGTCTCGTCGTTCGCGAAGCGAAAGAGAACCTGGTTCAGGACGACCTGGTTCAGCACCTCGCAACCGGGAAGCCGCGCGATTTCGTCGGCGAAGCGTCTGGCGTGCGCGCAGGATCGCTCGATCAGATCGGCGACGCCCGAACGCCCCAAAGAGCGAAGCGCTGCGTACACCGTGAGCCCGCGCGCCCGGCGCGAGAACTCGGGAGTCCAGTCCATCTGGTCTCGAGCGGCGTTCGGGTTCGTGACGAGGTATTCAGCGGCCATCGCCATCGCCGCGCGGTGGGCCTCCGGATGCGCGACGAAAGCGAGCCCGCAGTCGTACGGGACGTTGAGCCACTTGTGGGCGTCGGTGGCCCATGAGTCGGCTTCGCCGACACCGTGGACGAGGTGGCGTAGCTCAGGCGAGGTTGCGGCCCAGAGCCCGAATGCGCCGTCCACGTGGAGCCATGCTCCGGCGGCGCGACTGAGCGCCGCAATCTCGGAGACCGCGTCGGCCGCGCCGGTGTTTACCTCTCCCACCTGGGAGCACACGATCGCCGGTCCCTCGTGCTGGCCGAGCGCGGTCTCGAGGGCGTCACGTCGCATCCGCCCCTGATCGTCCGCCGTGACCGTCACGGCAGCAGCACTGCCGAAACCGAGCAGCCGAAGCGCGCGATCGATCGTCACATGCCGCTTACCGCCAACGAAGACTCGGACGGGCGGTGCACCGGTGAGTCCGTCGCGCTCGAGGTTCCAGTCCGCACGATCGAGCACGGCGTGACGGGCAGCCGCCAGGCACGTGACGTGCGCCATCTGGCAGCCCGTGACGAAGGCGAACGACGTCGTTGCCGGAAGGCCGAAGAGCTCCTTGAGCCATTCGCCCGCCACCTCCTCCGCGACCGCGGCCGCAGGGCCGCCGACAACGAGTCCGGCGTTCTGGTCCCAGGTGCTCGTGAGCCAGTCGGCAGCGAGCGCCGCGGGGAGCGCGCCGCCGATGACGAACCCGAAGTACCGACCGCTCGGAATCGCAACCACGCCGTGGTCAGCTTCACGGGCGAGCTCCTCGATCACTTCGAGCGCGTCGATCGGATGATCCGGCAAAGGCCCTCCGAGGGTGGCGCGGAGCTCCTCGACAGTGGCGCCGGGCCACACCGGACGCCGGTCGAGCGACTCGACGAAATCGCCTGCGATCTCCGCTGTGCGCCGTAACAGCTCCCGCTCGCTCACGGAAGCGAGTCTACGCAGCCGCTGCCTGCCTCTTCCCGGCACACCCTCAGATCTTCCGAGACAGGAAGACCTAGGTCGTGATCAGCTTCTCGAAGCGCTCGGGATCGTCGAACGGCCCGACGAGCGCGAGGTACAGGCGCTTTCCGTCGAAGAGGTCGCGCGCGACCCGCTGCACGTCCTCCACGGTGACGGCGTCGATCTGGCGCAGGAGCTCCTCTGGCTCCTCGATCTCGCCCTCGAGGACCTCTCGCCTAAGGCCGTACTGAATCGTTCCCTGCGGGCTCTCGAGCCTGAGGACGAACCGTCCCTTCGAGTAGCCGCGCGCCTTCTCGAGCTCGTCAGCCGGCACCGGCTCCTCCGCGATCTTTCGAAGCTCGGCGAGGATGGTGGTGATCGCCTCGTCGATGCGCGCGATCTCGACGCCTGCGCCCGCGTACAGCGTTCCCGCGTCGGTGTAGGAGCCGCTCGCCGCATGGACGTAGTACGCGAGACCGCGCTTCTCGCGCACCTCCGTGAAGAAGCGCGACGACATCCCGCCGCCGAGCACGACTGCGAGCAGTTGGAGTGCGTAGCGATTCGGATGACCGATCGGATAGCCGCGCACGCCCAGGATCAGATGAGCCTGCTCGGAAGCCTTCGTGTGCAGGTAGACCTGGCTGCCGTTCGTCGGCAGCTCGACAGCTGCGGGCACGCCCGTGTCTGCCGGCTCGACGGCCCCGAGGAGCTCCTCGAGACGATCGTGCAGCCCGTCGCCGATCCGGCCGCCCACGCCGATGACGATCCGCTCGGGCCGGTACCACGCATCGAGGTAGGAGACGAACGTGTCCCGCGTCGCACCCTCGATCGTCTCCTTCGTCCCGAGGATGTCCCAGCCGAGCGGCTGGTCGGCGAAAAGGAGGCGATCGTAGATCGAGCCGACGTAGCGCTGCGGGTTGTCCAGGTAGACGTTCATCTCCTCGAGGATGACGCCCTTCTCCTTCGCGATCTCGTCGGGATCGAAGAGAGAGTTGAGAAGCATGTCGGTGAGGACGTCTAGCGCGATGTCGCGCGTCTCGGAGCCGCACTTCACGTAGTAGCCGGTGATCTCCTTGCCGGTGAAGGCGTTGAACTCACCGCCGATCGCATCGATCTCGGTCGCGATCGTGCGCGCGGTCGGGCGCCGCTCGGTTCCCTTGAAGAACATGTGCTCGGAAAAGTGAGCGATGCCCTTCGACTCGGGCGTCTCGTAGCGCGAGCCAGCAGCCAGCATGACAAAGCAGGAGACCGAGCCGACTTGCGGCATGTTCGCCCTCACGACGCGGATGCCGTTGCCGAGGGCCGTCCTTTCGAAGACCGTCACGACGCCCGATGGTATAGACAGCATTCATGCGCGGACAGTTGACCCGAACGGCCATCGCCGCACAGCCCGAGTGGCTCGCCCAGGTGCCCGAGCGGGTCGCTGATCGGCGGCTCCCGGACGACGCTCGCGTCCTCTTCACGGGCTGCGGCACCTCGTATCACGCGGCGCTCGCGTGCGGCCCGGCCGGGCAGGCGCTCGAGGTTGTGCTCGGGAACGGGCCTCCCGCCGACATTCTCGTAGCCGTGAGCCACGAAGGAGGAACGAGGCTCACGCTCGAAGCGATCGAAGCCTTCGTTGGCGAGACGTGGCTGATCACCGGGGCACTCGAGAGCCCCCTCGCGCGCGCCGTCGATCATGTGGTCGTCGCGACTCCCGAGATCGAGAAGAGCTACTGCCACACAGCGAGCTATACGGCTGCGATCTCTGCGGCTCGCGCGCTGCAGGGTGAGGACGTCGGCAGTCTCGCCGATGCGGTCGAGCGGGAGGTGGCCGCCGAGCCGCTCCCTCCCTCTGAGCACGAGCGCTTCCTCGTCGCGGGTGCCGGTCGCGACCTGCCGACCGCCCTCGAGGCGGTGCTCAAGCTCCGCGAGGGTGCCCACGTCGCGGCGGAGGCGCATCACACGGAACAGCTCCTCCACGGCCATCTGGCAGCAATCGACGATTCGGTCCGCTGTTTCGTCCTCGAGGGAGAAGGGCGCGCCGCCGAGCGCGCACCGGACGTGGTCGCCGCTCTGGCGGAGCTCGGGTGCGAGACGACGCTCGTGCCCACGAGCCATCCGGTAGTGGACATCGTCCGCTTCCAGCGACTTACGGTCGACCTCGCCGACGCCCGCGGCGTCGATCCTGATCTCATTCGCTGGGACGAAGACCCGTGGGACCGGGCCCGCAAGGCTTATGCCTAGCGCAAGACTGGGA
>JBBDMN010000115.1:1440-4925 GCA_040878305.1 Gaiellaceae bacterium | reverse complement strand
TGATCTCATCGAATCCTGCTTTCGCGGCCGCGACCGCGATGTCGACGTTGTACTCCCATACCCGGCGGTCGTAGGGATTCGTCCACCCGAGCCCCGCGGAGTCCTTCCAAACCGAGCCGTCAGTCCTTCGGACGGCGAGCTCCGGACGGCCGTGGGAGAGCACCGGGTCCTCGAAAACCACGATCCGCCCGATCAGGTATAGGCCGCGCCGGTGAACGAGTTGGGCGGCGGCACGCGCGTCGTAGAAGTCGCGAGTCGCCCCGACCTTCTGCGCGAGCTTCAATGAGCTCGTAGTGAATCCGATCTGCCCGTTCTCGTCCTTGACATCGAGCTCGATCGCGGTCAACCCGTCCCGCTCGAGATCGACGTACTCCTCGAGCTTGCCGGGCAGCGACGCGAGTCCCATCGTCACATGCACACCGCGGATCTCGATGGGGAGGGCCCGCGGGCCGGTCGTCGCCTCCGCAACCGGTGCGAGGTCGGCAGACGTCGACGTATCATCGTCGTCGGTCACGCCGCTGACGAACTGGGCTCCGACTCCTAGCAGCGTGACACCTGCGAGCAGGACTCCGATCGAGACGCTGCGCCGTAGACGCTTCCTCCGCCGCGCGGAGGTCCGCCGGTCACGGAACCGCTCGTTCGGGTCGATGGGTGGAAATAGCATCGACACCGGGGGAGGGACCTTACCTCAGTCGCCGCCGCCTAAAACCCTGGATCGACGTAGTAAGTAACAACTTGTTACAAAGTGTCGACGGTCACACGCCTCGTAGAATCGCCTGGTGGTCCTCTCCGACCGAACGATCCGGCGGCTGATCGCGGAGGGCCGAATCCGCGTCGAGCCCTACGAGCCGGAGCTCATGCAACCCTCGAGCCTCGACGTGCGCGTCGATCGTTACTTCCGCGTCTTTCGCAACTCGCGCTATCCGTACATCGACGTGAAGGCGCGCCAGGAGGAGCTCACAGAGCTCGTCGAGGTCACGGGCGACGAGGCGTTCATCCTCCACCCGGGCGAGTTCGTCCTCGGATCGACGCTCGAGCGCGTGACGCTGCCCGACGATCTCGTAGCTCGATTAGAAGGGAAGAGCTCGCTCGGCCGACTCGGGCTGCTCATCCATTCGACGGCCGGCTTCATCGATCCGGGCTGGGACGGGCACGTCACGCTCGAGCTTTCGAACGTCGCCAACCTCCCGATCACGATCTACCCTGAAATGAAGATTGGCCAGCTCTCCTTTGTGCAGCTGACCGAGCCCGCCGAGCGTCCTTACGGTTCTGCCGGGATCGGCTCGAAATACCAAGGCCAGCGCGGCCCGACGGCGAGCCGCTATTGGCAAAACTTTGAGTAGTGCGCAAGACCGGAATCCGCTAACGCGGATCCCGGTCGCGCAAGATCCCTAAGGCCGTCCGCCTCGCGGCCGAGGCGCTCTTCGTCCGTCTCATCCGTCTACGAGCTGAAGCACGACGGATTCCGATCGCGCGCCGACTAATCAGCCGGTTCGCACTCCGCAGGGCCGTTGCTGTCACCCAGCCTCGCCAGGAGGGTGGCCAACTCGTCGAGCTCGTGCTCCTCGTAGCGGCTCCCGAAGAAGGCTTCGATCTGCGCGATATGGCTCGTCGATGCCTCGCGCACCTTCGCCAAGCCGGCATCGGTCAGGACCGCATAGACAACACGCCGGTCGCTCGTACAGGACGCCCGCTCGACGAAACCGCATCGCTCGAGACCATCGAGCAGACGGGTGATCCCGGAAGCGGTCAAGAGAATCTGCTCGGCGAGATCGACGCGCCGCATCCTCCGATCGGGTGCCCGCGCGAGGAAGAGAAGTACCTCGTAATCGCTAATCGTGAGGCCGTGGTCGGCGTTCAGCTGGGCGTTTAGCTGCCGCATCGCCGAGGCATGACCCCGTAGGAGGGCCACGAATGACGACACCGCAGAAGTTTGCTCACGCAATACTTGACTCATCAGCTTTATCCCTATATAGTTGTTTGCGTACTCAATAGTAGCGGACACAAAGGAGTGAGTCCATGACAATCGTCTCAGATACCTCGGCCACCATCATCCCAACGGGGACGTGGTCGATCGATCCCGTCTGGTCAGCCCTCGAGTTCGAGATCGAGAAGCTCGGGCTCGTCACGGTGAAAGGGCGCGTGCCCGGCTTCTCCGGAACGATCGAGGGCGGCGAGTCGCCGTCGATCGTCGGGACCGTCGACGCGTCCACGATTACCACCTTCGATGAAACCCGCGACGGGCATGTCCAATCGCCTGAGTTCTTCGATACCGACCGGTACCCGGAGCTTCGCTTCGAGTCGACCGCCGTCGAGACCAAGGGTGACGAGCTGGTCGTCCAAGGCGATCTCACCATCAAGGGCGTCACCAAACCCATCGAGCTCAAGGGCAGCTTCGTGGGGGCAGGCGTCGACCCGTACGGGAACGACCGTATCGGGATCGAGCTTGCCGGCACGATCGACCGCACCGAGTTCGAGCTCAACTGGAACGCTCCACTTCCCGGCGGCAACTTCCTGTTGCCGAACGAGGTTGTCCTCAGAGCCAACCTCGCGGCGGTCAAGGCGGCCTGAAGCATGAAGGTCCTCGCCATCTCGGGCAGCTTGCGGGCGGAGTCGCACAACACGGCTCTCGCCCGCGCGGTCCGCGACCTCGCTCCGGACGGTGTCGAGGTTGAGCTCTACCAAAGCCTCGCGGAGCTTCCGCCGTATGACGCGGACACGGATGGCGAGGACTCGCCCGTCGCAGTGCGCGACCTGCGAGAGCGCATCGCCGCCGCCGACGCCCTCTTCGTCGTGACCCCCGAGTACAACGGGTCGATCCCGGGCGTGCTCAAGAACGCGATCGACTGGGCGTCCCGCCCGCCCCATGGAGGGGCCGCCCTCTGGGGAAAGACGGTTGCCGTAGCGGGAGCCACGACCGGCCAGTACGGCGCGATCTGGGCACAGCAGGATCTGCGGCGCGTCCTCGGCATCGCCGGCGCCCGCGTCATCGAGGGCGAGGTGCCCGTCGCCCGGGCGCAGGACAAGTTCGACGCCGACGGAAGGCTCTCCCATCCCGTGGTCGAAGAGCGGCTCCGCGCGCACGTGGCCGCTCTCGTGCTCGTGGCAGAGGTGAGCCCGATCGTGCTCGCCGCCTGACGAGATAGACGAAGGGCCGCACGCGCGGCCCTTCGTCGTTCCTACGGTAACCAGCGTTGGATTAGTAGAGGCGCTTCCTGCACCGACGCTTCGTGAACGAAGTCCAGTTCCGAAGCAATCGTGCGGCGCGATCCGCGAGCCCCCTACGCTGGCTAGGCGCTTCCCGGTGGTCCCGGGGGCACGCCTCTACCCGCTGGTACCTCCGCTGCCCGTACTGTCGTCACTCAAGCCGGACCACCTCCTTTCCACGGTATGCGCAGCATACGCACTTCGAGCGGACGGACGACGCACGAAGTTGCTCTCGAGCGTCGTTAGGCTGACGGGGGATGCCGACCCCGATCGTGAGC
>JBBDMN010000115.1:0-1340 GCA_040878305.1 Gaiellaceae bacterium | reverse complement strand
CTCGTCAGCAAAGGCGTCCCGTTCGACGACGAGCCGCATCTGATCGCGGAGATGCCCGACCACGAGCTCTGGATGACCTTCTTCCGCGACCCCGACCGGAATCTGCTCGCGCTGATGTGCGAAGTCAGACCTGAAGCTCGGTGATGGCGACGGTGAGCTCGAGCCCACGGTCCAGAGGGACCGTGACGCTCGACAGCGTTGGATCCGCCTGACGCGCAGCCGAGTAGGCCGCGAGCGTCTCGGCGTGTGACAGAACGTTGTCGGCCACCACGAGCCCGCCCGGCTCGAGCAGCGGTCGGGCGAGCGCGAAGAGCTCCTCGTAGTCGTCCTTCTCTGCATCGAGGAAGACGAGGTCGAAGATGTCCTGAGAATCACGGAGCGTGGCCAACGCATCGCCCTCGACCAGCTCAGCCCACTCCTCCAACCCGGCCTCGGCGATGTTCGTCCTCCACGCGGTGCACTTCTCAGGGTCGTGCTCGAGCGAGATGAGCCGCCCGGCGAGCACCCGCGCCCCCGCAGCGAGCCAGATCGACGAGTAGCCGCCGGAGCCGCCGATCTCGAGCACCTCGATTCCCGCCTGCGACGCGGCGAGGGCGAAGAGGAAGCGTCCGGTCGTCGGCTCGACCTGCCGCGAGCGGCTCTGGGCGGGAACGCCGGCGTCGCGCTCCGCCCGATCCTCCTCTTCGAGGCGCGACAGGACGGCAAGAATCTGCTCGTCAAGCACGCCCGCTACTCGGATCCCGCGTCGACGACGACCATCCCGTCACGCACCGAAACGGGGAATGTCGGGACCGCCTCGAACGCGGGAAGCGACATCGGGATCCCCGACTGGAGGTCGAAGCGCGAGCCGTGGCGGGGGCAGACGACCATGCACAGGTCGGGCTCCCATTCGCCCTCGCAGAGCGGCCCGTCGTCGTGCGAGCAGCGATCCTCGATCGCGTAGAGCGTCCCACCGCAGTTGTAGACCCCGATCGTGCGCGAGTCGGCCGGTACGAGTCGCATGGTCCCCGGCGGCAGCTCGTCGAGGAGGGCGACCTCGATCTCCACCGCTATTCGAGCACCAGGTCGCCACCGGAGGTGCCCCACTCCTCGGGGAGCGGTGTGCCCTTCGACTTGTGGAGCGCGACCTTGAGCACTCCGAGGCCGAGGATCGCGCACTTGAGGCGTACAGGAGTCAGCGGGATCCCGAGCTCGTCGAGCAGCTCCTCTTTCGGCATCGCCGCGACCTCTTGGGCGGTGCGACCTTTGACGAGGTCTGTAAGCATCGACGTCGCCGCTTGGCTGATCGCGCAGCCGCGGCCGTCGAAGCCGACCTCCTCGATCACGTCGCCCTCGCCGAG
>JBBDMN010000114.1:0-4930 GCA_040878305.1 Gaiellaceae bacterium | reverse complement strand
CCGCGGCGGGGGTCGAACCGGCGCCATTTTCGGAGCGCCGTCTCGAACGTCTCGCTCGTCAGGTCCTCCGCGAGCGCCCAGTTCTTCGTGAGGTAGAGCAGGTAGCCGTAGACGTCGTCGAGAAGCTCCTCGGCGACAGCTGCAAAGGAGAGACCGGCTGTGTCGGCGCGGTGCGGAACGTCGATGCTCACTGCGTGCATGCCCCAACTACGCCGCCGCGCATCTCTTCGTCACCAATTGTCTGCGCAGCCATGCCCAAGTAACAGTCTGTTGCTTGGCGCGGTCGGTCACGGCCGTCGAGGATCGGGCGAGATAGACCCGTCTCCCTACGAATGCAGGACCTCGATCACGTGGACGAGGGTTGGCGTGCCTCGAACAGCACCTCCCAGCGGGCAAGGAGCTCCTGAAGCTGGTCGCGGGAGGCGCGATGTGCAGCAAGGACGTCCATGTTCGCCCAGTCGTCCGCGAGCGAGCCCTCGAGCTCCGCGATGCGCGCTTCCGCCGCCGCGATCTGCGCCTCGACGAGCTCGAGCTCGGAAGGCGCTACCGGGCGGTCCGGCGATCGTCGGGGGGTCTTCTGCTCCTTCTCGGGCTCGGGCGAAAGCGGCGTGGCAGCGGCGCTCCGCTCCCTGGTGAGATCGGCCCAACCACCGTCGTATGAGCGAAGCGAACGATCCTCGATCGCGACGATCCGGTCCGGGACGGCATCCAAAAGGGCGCGGTCGTGGGAGACGATGAGCACCGTCCCGGGGAACGCCTCGAGCGCGGCTTCGAGCGCCTCGCGGCTCTCGAGGTCGAGGTGGTTCGTCGGCTCGTCGAGGACGAGGAGGTTCGCTCCCGAGGCGACGAGCAGCGCGAGCGCGAGCCGTCTCCGCTCTCCGCCGGAGAGCGCCGACACAGCACGTTCGTGCGTCTCCCAGCCGGAGAAGAGGAACCGGCCGAGCAGCCGCTGCGCTTGCGGCCGGGGAAGCCCGGTGGCTGTGGCTGCACAGTCGAGCACCGAGCCGTGCGCGGGCAGCTCCTGGGTGTGCTGCGAGAAATAGCCGGGGATGACGGCATGACCGAGGTTGGACGTACCGGCGCCGAACCCGCGCTGGCCGAGGATCGCCTCGAGAAGCGTCGTCTTACCGGACCCGTTCGGCCCGACGAGCGCGACCTTCTCGCCTCGTTCGAGCACGATGCTCGCATCTCGGAGGAGCTCCTTGTCGCCTGCCGAGAGGGAGA
The DNA here is from genome assembly GCA_040878305.1 of Gaiellaceae bacterium. Classification (GTDB taxonomy): domain Bacteria; phylum Actinomycetota; class Thermoleophilia; order Gaiellales; family Gaiellaceae; genus GMQP-bins7. The sequence continues at coordinate 3,706 of JBBDMN010000114.1, read as the reverse complement.
CTCCTTCGGCCTCCAGGACGACGCGCCCGGTGCGGGGCGGCTGCAGGAAGTCGAACCCGAGCGTGCGCTTTCGGCGTGTGAGGGATTCGAGCTGGCCGCGCGCAGTGGAGCGCTCCTTCTCCAAACGACCGATCTGGGTTAGCTTCGCCTGGGCCTGGCGAGCCTTGTCTTTCTTGTAGCGGAAGCGCTCCACGAAGCGCTCGAGGCGAGCGATGTCCTCCGACACCCGCTCGGCCGTTTTCGCTGCGGCTGCCGCTCGGGCCGCCTTCTCCCGGCGCCACTCGTGCCACGGGCCGGCGAAGAAGTGCGCTCCCCCCGCCGAAAGCTCGAGGACAGCGGTCGTGACAGCTTCGAGGAACCAGCGGTCGTGGGCGACGAGGATCACGGCAGCGTCGAGCGTCGCGAGCTCGGTCTCGAGCCACTCGAGGTTCTCGACGTCGAGGTGGTTCGTCGGCTCGTCGAGGAGGAGAAGATCGGGCTCGACGGCGAGCGCGCGGGAGAGCGATGCCCGCGTCAGCTCTCCGCCGGAGAACGTGGAGAGCTGCCGGTCGAGGTCGTCGTCGCGGAATCCGAGGCCGCGAACAGCGCGGGCGGCGCGCTCGCGCCAGGCCCAGCCACCAGCGTGCTCGAGGCTCGCCTGCGCCTCGGCGTACCGGCGCAGAGTTCTCTCGTCATGCGCCCCGGCGGCCATCTCGCGCTCGAGCCGGCCCAGCTCCTCCTCGACCGCGAGAAGGTCTCGCGCGCCGGAGAGGACGTACTCGCGCAGCGTCAGACCGAGCTCGCGCGGTGGGCGCTGGTCGTGGAGGGCGACGCGGGTTCCCTTTGCAAAGGCGAGCTCGCCGCCCTGCAGAGACGTCTCGCCGAAGATCGCGCGCAGGAGGGTGGTTTTCCCGGCGCCGTTCGGCCCCGCGAGCGAAAGGCGGTCACGTCGCCCGACGCTGAAGGAGACGCCGTCGAAGAGCGGGTCCCCGGAGAACTCCTTCCGTAGGCTCGAAGCGATGAGAACGGACATCGGCGAAAGCCTAGAGACGCCGCCGAGATAGGTCGCTCTCGACGACCGAAGGCTCTACTCGGGGTTGGATGTGAAACGGAGCGCCCCGACCGCGAAGCGGGCGGTTTTAGGGATCTTCGCGCGACCGGATTCCGCGCGAGCGGATTCCGGTCTCGCGCACGAGCTACGCGGAGCGTCGGCTGTCGTCCACCGCTCGCAGATGAGCGGGTCGTTCGGGCTGCCCCGCGGTGGGCCAGCGCTCCGGTGCCTGGAGGCTGAGCAACGCCTCGACGCCATGGGGGTCGAGAGGCTTCGCAAAGAGGAATCCCTGGCCGAGGTCACAGCCCAGCGAGACCAGCAGATCGAGCTGGTCACGAAGCTCGATACCTTCGGCGACCGTCGTCAAGCCGAGCGTCCGGGCGAGCTCGATGATCGTCCTCGTCAGCTGCGCCGCCTGCTGTGTGGAGCCCACCGACTGGACGAACTGCCGATCGATCTTGAGCAGGTCGAGCGGCATCGTCTGCAGACGACCGAGTGACGAGTACCCGCTCCCGAAGTCGTCGAGGGCGATTCGGACGCCGAGTTTTCGCGAGCGCTCAAGCTGCTCCACCACGCTCTCGTCGTCGAGGGAGGCGATGCTCTCCGTGATCTCCAGCACGAGCCGGCGCGGATCGAGGCCTGACGCTCTCAGGGCCTCGGCCACGTCCTCGACGAGCCCTGACCCCTCGAGCTGGCGCTTGGAGACGTTGACGCTGATCCACGGTGGCGTCTCGTCCGCGAAGTTGATCTCCCACGATCTCGACTGTCGGCAGGCTTCCCGGAGCGCCCAGCGGCCGATCTCCACGATCAGGCCGGTTTCCTCCGCCAGCGGGATGAACTCACCCGGCGGGACGAGCCCTCTTCCAGGCGCCTGCCAGCGGATAAGTGCCTCGACTCCCTCAAGCCGGCCGCTCGAGAGCGACACGATCGGCTGGTAATGGAGCGTGAACTCCTGGCGCGCGATCGCTCGCTGGAGGTCGCGCCGAAGCTCGATCGGACGGAAGAGCTCGACGTGCATCGACGGCTCGAAGACGGCGAACTGCGCCTTGCCGCGGGCCTTCGCCCGGTACATCGCGACGTCCGCGTTCCCGAGAACGTTGTCCGCAGACTGGGTCTCGTTGCAGACCGCGACCCCGACGCTCGCCGTGGCCGAGACGACGTCCCCGGCAATGTGAAAGGGCTGGCGGAAGGTGTTGACGATCCGCTCGGCGACCGGCTCGGCGTCGTAGTTGGTGGCAAGGTCCTCGAGCACGATCGCGAACTCGTCTCCCCCGAGGCGTGCCACGGTGTCGACCTCCCGGACGCAGGCGCGAATCCGCTCGGCGGCTGCGACGAGCAACGCGTCACCGGCGTCGTGCCCCCTGCTGTCGTTGACCGCCTTGAAGTCGTCGATGTCGACGAAGAGCACTGCCAGCAGGCTCCGAGAACGCGCCCGGCGGGCGACGGCGTGGCCGAGCCTCTCCGTGAACAGAGCTCGGTTGGCGAGCCTGGTGAGCGGGTCGTGGAACGCCTGGTGCTCGAGTTGCTCGCTCAGCTCCGTCAGGTGCCCCAGCGACTTCCCCAGCCGGGAGTTCTCGAGCGACACTCCGAGCTGGCGGGCGAGTGTCTCGAGGAGCTTGAGGTCCTCGGTCGAGAAGCTGCTTACGTGGCCGAGCCGGTTCCCGACGAGCAGCGTTCCGAGGACGGACGTCTCGCCCGTCAGCGGCACGATCACGGCGTCGCGGAGCTCGGCTCGCACCATCTGGGCGCGAACAGCCACTGCCGCGTCGCGACGCGTGACGAGTACCGGCCGGCGGTCGGCTAGAACCTGCGCTACCAGCTGACCGCTCGTGGGCTCGAAAGGCTCCATTGCCACTCGCCGGTCGCCAGGGCCGACCGCGGTTCGCAGGGCGGTGCGACTTCCCTCCGGCGGTACAAGCACGATCTCTGCCACCTCGGCACGGAACATGGACCGCGTCTGTGCGAGCACCTCCTGCATGCCCGTCTCCAAACGTCTCGACTGCGCGATTAGGCGGCTCGTCTCGTGGAGGAACTCGAGACGATCGTGCTTTTCTCGGGCCGCGACTAGCGCGCGATAGGCGAAGAAGACGACCGCCGTCGGCACGATGAGCAGCAACCCGAACGTCAGCTGGCTCGAGATCGCTTGCGCCGCGACGAGGGCGATGCCCGTGTTGGCCGCGGTCACGGTCGTCCCGATTGCACCCGCCAGGCCGAGTTGCTGCCGGTCGAACGATCCTTCCGCGGTGGACAGCGCGATGAAGGTGACGACCACGCCGACAAGGCTTGCCGCAAGGGTGGCTGCGAATACGCCTACGAGCCCGAGCGGGCCGAAGGGATCGACGCCGCCCGCCACGAGGTGCAAGATGATCAGGGCGACAGCCGTCTGCAACGAGAAAACGCCGAGGTCGAGCGCAAGCTTCACGAGTCGTATTCGCCCCGACGCCAGAACCACGCAGCCACCGAGGAGACGACCGCCGAGAAGGCCGGCCGGGGTTCCGAAGAGGAGGCCGACGACGAGCGGGATCTCGCTGAGCGTGAAGGTGTGCGACTCCCGCCGAAACTCGAGTTGGATCGCGCAGAGCTGGGCGAGAGCGAAAAGCATCGCGAGGCCCCACCATGGGATCCGGAAATCTGCCGGGAGCGGCTCGAGCTCGAGGGCGACCGTCTTCTGAAGCG
>JBBDMN010000113.1:0-4946 GCA_040878305.1 Gaiellaceae bacterium | reverse complement strand
TCGAGGCCCCAAACGAGGCGCGCTTCTCCGGCCAGCGCGAGCCCGATCGTGCCCGTCCCGCAGTACAGATCGAAGACGTTCTCGACCCCGGTCAGCCCTGCAAAATCGCGCGCGATCGCGTAGAGCCGCTCTGCCATCTCGGTGTTCGTCTGCAGGAACGCACCCGGTCGAATCCTGACCCGGAGGCCGAGGATCTCCTCCTCGATCGCCTCGTCGCCCCAGAGGAGCTTCGTCGGCAGGTTCGTATGCTCCGCAGGAGTGTCGTTGATCGCCCAGTGGATCGAACGCACCTCCGGGAAGCGACGGAGGACGTCCACGAAGTAGCCGGTCTCGAAGTGCTCGCCCGGCGCGGTGACGAGCACGACGAGAACCTGACCCGTGTTTCGGCCCTCGCGGACGACGAGGTGGCGAAGGTAACCCTTGCCGGTCGCCTGCTCGTATGCCTCGAGCCGCTCCTCGCGCGCCCAGTCGCGCACGGCGGTCCGGATCGCATTCCCGAGATCAGTCGTCAGGAGGCACACGTCGATTCCGATGACCTCGTCCCAGCGGCCAGCCCGGTGAAAACCAAGGTCGGCGCCCTCGTCCCCGTTGGTAAATGAGTACTCGAGCTTGTTGCGGTAGCCGTAGAGCGAAGCCGCGGGCAAGATCGGGTCAACGGGCGGATCGACGATTCGCCCGATTCGGGCAAGGGAGTCTCGAACCTGCTGCTCCTTCGCTGCGACCTGCGCCTCGTACGCGAGATCCTGGAAACGGCAACCCCCACACACGCCGAAGTGCGGACACGGCGCCTCCACGCGAAACGCGCTCGGATCGAGAACCGCCTCCGCTGCCGCCTCGGCGAACCCGCGCTTTACCTTGGTCACCTTCGCCCGCACGCGGTCCCCCGGCACGCCACCGCGGACGAAGACGACGAAGCCGTTCACCCGTCCGACGCCGTTCCCGCCGTAGGCGAGCGAGTCGATCTGGAGCTCGAGCTCCTCCCCATTCCGAACGGGCGCGGCCATTCCAGCCAGCGTAGCCGTGGAGAGATCGGCACGAATTCGCAACACGTCCGGTGCTAAGGACTCGCAACGATGAGAAGGTGCGCTTGTCTCGACGCCCGAAGCCACCGTTCGAACGAGAGGACGTCAACGCTATCCTGAGTGGGCTGTTCGACATTCGACGCGAGCTCATTCGTATTCGAGTGGCCGTCGAGGAGGACGACGATGGCAAAGCGGAAGAAGAAGACACTTCCTCCTGAGCTACTCGCAGAGTGGGACGAGCGTTCTCGCGAGACCACGCGGCTCCTCGAGGAGCGAATCGCATACCACCGAGCGAAGATCGCGGAGGAGCGCGACCGGAAGCCGCGGCGGTTCTTCTGGCGCTACTGGAGAACCGAGACGTAGACCGAGCGCTCCCGCGGCCCGTCGAACTCGCAGAAGAAGATCCCCTGCCAGGTGCCCAGAGCGAGCGACCCGTCGTCGCGCAGCGGAACGACCACGCTAGACCCCATCAGCGACGCCCGTACGTGCGCCGGCGCATTCTCCTCGCCCGGCTCGTTATGTTGCCACTCCCAGCCGTCGTCGACCAGACGCTCGAGCGCGCTCTCGTGATCGCGCGCGACCGCCGGATCCGCGTGCTCGTTGATCGTCACGCCTGCCGTCGTGTGCGGCACGTAGACGAGAACAGCAGCGCCCTCCGATCCCGCCACGACTTCCCGCACCTCGCGTGAGATGTCGACGAGCTGGCTCCGCCGCTCGGTCCGAAGCTTCAGCTCGTGCATCGTCGAGGGCGAGGCAAGCCTGGCCCCTACAGCGCGCCGCCGGCCGCGGGAGGAGCGCCCGCCTCGAGCGGGTTCGCGCCGCCGGCCGACCGGCTCAGATACTCCTCGACGTGGAGGAGATTCTCGCGCCCACGCTCGACGACCGTGAGCAACTCGGTCATCGACGCGACCTCCTCACGCTGCTCCTGCAGGAACCAGTGGAGGAATTGCTCGCCGACGAGCTCGCCCTCGTCGCGCGCGAGCTTGACGAGGTTCACGATCTGCTCGGTGACGCGCTTCTCCTGGGCGAGAGCGAGCGCCACCGGCGCGACAGCGTCCGAGAAGTCGGTCTTCGGAGCCTCCACGCCCGGGATGACCGTCCGCTGATCGGAGTCGAGAAGGTACTGGACGATCATCATCGCGTGGTTTCGCTCCTCGAGCGCTTGCCGATAGAAGTGCGCCGCGAGCTGTGGGAGCGTCTCCGTGTCGTAGTAGACGGCGATTGCGATGTACTGCTGGGCCGCGGCGTACTCGTTCCCGATCTGCGCGTTCAGTGCGTCTGCGAATGTGGACATGCCTCCCGACTCTATCGCGCGGCCAGATGTAGGGGCCCGGCATGCCCGGCCCTGCCCAACACCTAGAGGCTTGATGTGGAATGGACGTGCCCTCCCCGTGGGTGCGAGCCATTTCACATCAAGCCTCTAGCATCCGCTCGTGGCCGGAGTCCCCCAGGAGCTGAAGGGCCGGAGCTTCACGCGCGTCGCATCTTGGTCGCGTCACGAGCTCGAGACCCTTCTCGATCTCGCCGACGAGCTGAAAGCCGAGCGCGCGCGCCGACCCGAGCTTCGCCTGCTTCCGGGGCGCACGATCGGGCTCATCTTCCACAAGCCCTCGACCCGCACCCGCGTCGCCTTCGAGGTGGGTATCGCCGAGCTCGGCGGAATGGCGCTCTTCCTCCCTGCCGCCGAGCTCCAGCTCGCACGCGGCGAGTCCTACCGCGATACCGCGCTTGTCCTCTCCCGCTACCTCTCAGCTCTGATGATCCGCACCTTCGAGCAGGAGGAGGTCGAGGAGTTCGCCGAGCACGCTTCGATCCCCGTGATCAACGGCCTGACCGACGAGACGCATCCGCTCCAGGCACTCGCCGACGCGATGACGTTGCGCGAGCGTTTCGGGACGCTGGAAGGAATACGGCTCGCCTACGTGGGAGACGGCAACAACGTCTGCCACTCGCTGATGCGCATGGCCGGCCGTTTCGGGATGGAGTTCGCCGCCGCCACCCCGCCCGGCTACGAGCCTGACCAAGCCTTCGTCGTCGCCGCAGACGAGGATGCGCGCGCCACCGGCGGCAGCGTGCGTGTGATGACCGATCCGCGGGAAGCAGTCGCGGGCGCGCACGCCGTCTACACGGACGTCTGGATGAGCATGGGGCGGGAGGAGGACCGTCAGCGCCGCCTCGAGGATCTCGATCCCTACCGCGTCGACGCGGAGCTGCTCTCGCTCACGGACGCCGAAGGCGTCGTCATGCATTGCCTCCCCGCCCACGTGGGGGAGGAGATCACCGCGGAGGTTCTCTACGGTCCGCGCTGCCTCGCGTGGGAGCAGGCAGAAAACCGGCTCCACACGCAGAAAGCGCTGATGGCGCTCGTCATCAGGTGACGCCGTGACGTTCGACGATCACGTTCGCGCCGCCCTCGACGAGCTCCCGCCTCACCTCGCCAGAGCGCTCCAGAACATCGCTGTCGTGGTCGAGGACGAGAACCCCGAGGACCCTGATCTCTTCGGCCTCTACCACGGCGTTCCACTACCCGAGCGAGGAGAGATGAGCGGTGTCCTCCCGGACAAGATCTCGATCTACCGGGTCCCCCTCCACGAGAGCTTTTCCGACCCGGACGAGCTCCGCGAGGAGATCCGGATCACCGTTCTCCACGAGCTTGCGCACTACTTTGGGCTCGACGAAGAGAGGATCGCAGAGCTTGGCTACGAGTGATGTTTGACTCGGTTTCACGCTGGGAATGCACGGCGTATGACAGCCGTTTCACACAACATGACACCGAACCAGATTCATGACGAGATCGAGCGCCTCTCGGAGGAGCGCCAGCAGCTCTGGTACCAGCTCTCCGGCGGGCTCGATCCTGCCCTCAAGGAAGAGATCAAGGAGCTCGACGTCCGCCTGCAGGAGCTGTGGCAGGTACTCCGCCTGGAGAAGGCGCGTCTTCGCTTCGGAGAGCGCGAGGACATCGTGCGTCGCGCACGCGCCGAAGAGCGCCTCGAGCGCGCCGCGTAATACGGGCGTTGGGCGAAGGACAGCAGCGGCCCGCGAAAACGGCCGCCTTCAGGGATTCTCGCGCGACCGGAATCCGCGTACGCGGATTCTGGTCTGCGCACTAGGCAGGCAGGAGAACGTCTCGCTCCCACATATCATCGTCACATGGCCCTTTTCGGTCGTCGTGAGGTTGCAGAGCCGGTCTCCGTCGATGCCGAGCACGACCGGCTGCGCGCGATTCGCATCGCCGCGGAGGAGGAGCTCGGCCGGCTTCGCAAGGAGCTCACCGAGCGTGTCGGCTCGGTCGAGAAGAAGGAGCGCCAGCTTGCCGACGCGATCGCCAAGACAAGCCGCGGGAACGTGGGGCCGCTACCCGCTGGCGCTGACGAGGCACTCACCCACGCGCAGGTCGGCCTCGCCGCGCGTGCGCAGGAGCTGAACCGGCGCGAGAACGAGCTCGCCGCCCGCGAGCGAACGCTCGTCAAGGAAGAGGCTGAGCTGGCTCGGAAGAGCGGTGCCCCGGACTCCGAGGCCCGTCTCGCCCAGATCGAAGCTCGCCTCTCCGCGCTTCAGCAGGCCGAGAAGGCATTCGCCCGGACCCAGGCAGAGCTCGCAGCGCAGAGCGACGATCTCGCCAGCCGCGAGGTCTCGCTCCTCGAGACTGGGAGGGCGATCGAGCAGGCCGGAGGCAGTGGCGCCGCAAGCGGATCGGGCACTAGCCGGGCGGAGCTCGCGGAGCTCGACGAACGCCTCCGCCGGTTAGAGCAGCAGACGCGCACCGCATCCTCCGATCGCACGTTCGGCGATGGGCTGCGGACTCTCGAACGCAGGAGCCTCGGCGGCACGCCGCCGAACTCCTGACCCCCTCTACACTTTGGACAGCTCGGGGCGTTAGCTCAGCTGGGAGAGCGCCGGCTTTGCAAGCCGGAGGTCGCCGGT
>JBBDMN010000112.1:0-4954 GCA_040878305.1 Gaiellaceae bacterium | reverse complement strand
TGCGTCCTAGCGCTGCTCGGTTTTCGCTCGGCCAAGCAGCACCGGACTTCCCGGAGAGACCACTCGTGACCGACTGCCCGCGGTGCGGCGGAGCCGTCGTCGCCGGGCAGGAGTACTGCCTGGAGTGCGGGGCCCGTCTCACCGTGGCAGGGCTAGGCGGACCGGGAAGGGACATCGGCCAAGCCTGGGTCGTTAGGGCACTCATCGCCCTGGTCGTTGCTCTCATCGGTACGGCGGTCGCCGTTGCGGCGACCGACCGGTCGAGCAGCAGCGACGAGGTGATGATTGCGACGGGCGGCTTTGCGACGGTTCCGAGCTCGAGCACGCTCCCCTCCCCATCGGAGGGCGGCCCGGCAGGCATGGTCGAGTGGCCGGCCGCCGAGGATGGGTGGACGATCGCGCTCGCATCGCTTCCGCAAACGGGCGGACGACAGCCGGCACTTGGACGGGCACGCGAAGCGCGTAGGAAAGGACTGTCTCCGGTCGGAATTCTCGACTCGTCGAGCTACGCAAGCCTCCACCCCGGCTACTGGGTGGTCTTCACGGGGATCTATGCGTCCGAGGCGGAGGCAACTAGTGCCCTCCAGCCCGCGAAGAGATTCGCGCGAACGGCGACCGTCCGTCGCATCGTCTCCTGACCGTTGCCGCTCCGGACGACACGCAGGGCCGACTTTGTAACAATCCCAAAAAGTCGCTAGACTGCAGACTCGTCCGCCGCTTTTCCGCCCGGCAACAGGGATCTCACGAGAGTCCGAGCGACCGATGGAAGATCAAACCGCACAGCTCCGCTCCTGTATGTATCAATACTCGCGAGCGATATACCGCTCGATCAAGAACCTGATCGATCCCTACGCGGACCGCAGCACGCAGCTCGAGTACCGTCGAGCCGTTCTCTGCGAATGCGAGGAGACGATGGAGCGGCTCGCCGACGATCCTCACTACTTCGCCCGACCGGATCGCGCCCTCTTCGCGGACATCCGGCGCTACTTCCCGATCACGGCCCAGGCTCAGGTGGCCTGGACGGTGCGTGAAGGCATCGGCGCCGCGACCGCGTTCATCGAGCAGCAAGTCGAAGCCGGCCTTCTCGACGGAGGGGTCTCTCGCTGTCACGCGACCACACGGAAGGGCAAGGCCTGCCAGCGGACTCCTCTTCCGAGCCGCGACTACTGCCCGTCGCACCAGCACCTAGAGCAGCACGCAGCCGCCGCAGCCGCCTGACGCTGCCCGCACGGGGTGAGCCTCGCCTCGTCGTGAAGTGAGCGTGCCTCGAGGGCGAGAGGCCTCGCCCCTACAGCGAACCCGTCGGCCGATAAGCTCGGGATGCGCAATGTCGCACGACGCCGACAAGCTCATCCGCCAGCTCTCGCTCGTCGCCTTCCTGATGGCCGAGCGCCGTCCGCTGACGGCACGGGACGTCAAGTCGAACGTCGAGGGCTATAGCGAGATGTCAGACGAGGCGTTCGCGCGTCGGTTCTACTCGGATCGCGCGGAGCTGACCGCCCTCGGCGTCCCTCTCCAATCGCAGCGGGACGAGTTCACCGGCGAGGAGCTGTACACGCTGCGCTCCGAGCACTACTTCCTCGACCGGCTCGAGCTGGATGACGACGAGCTCGCGGCTCTCCAGACGGCTCTGTACTACCTGGAAGGCAAGTTCGCGTACGCGGAGCCGTTCCGGCTCGCACTGCAAAACCTCGCCCTCGGGCGCACGGGCTTCGCCGAGCCGCCCACGGAGACGGCGGAACGCGTTCGCGTCAGCGCGCCGGACTACTCGCCGGAGCTGGCCGGCCGCCTCTCCAAGCTCGAGTCTGCGATCTCGAAGCAACGCACGGTTCGCTTCGGCTACTGGAGCCCGCGGCGGACGCGACCGGGAGAGCGAGTCGTCAACCCGTACGCGCTTCGCCTCGACGACGGCAACTGGTACGTGATCGGCCAAGATCTCGAGCGAAGCACCGTCCGGACGTTCAAGGTCTCGCGCATCCGCGGCGACATCCGCTTCGCGACGCGGCGCGAGCGCGACTTTCGCGTACCGCCCGAGTTCGACGTCGAAGAGCATCGGATTCCGCGGCCCTGGCAGATCGGGGAAGCCGTCGGCACCGCCCGCATCGCCGTCTCCGAGGACACGGCGTGGTGGGTGGAGCGCACGTTGTCCGACGCCGGATCGGTCGAGGACGGCGTATTCGAGTCCGAGTACGCACAGGTCGAGCTGCTCGCCGGCTGGGTTCTCCGCCAGAACGGCCGCGCAAGCGCGCTCGAGCCTGAGGAGCTTCGCGAGTCCGTCGCCGAAGGTCTTGCGCGACTCGTCGAGTCCCACTCGGGTCCGGCATCCGTGCCGGCTGGTCCGAAGCGCAGCGATCCGCGGCAGCCACTTCCCGAGCGACCGACCGGCCCCGTTGCACCGGAGCGTTTCGGCGTCCTCCAGGCACTCCTCGCGCAGCTTCTCGGCGCATGCGGCGACGAGCGGGCGGTCGTGCTCGACGCCGCCGAGCTCGCGGGCCGGGTCTCGATTCCGCTCGAGGAGCTCCAGGAGCATCTCTCCTTGCTCAACCTCGTCAACTTCGGCGGCGGGTGCTACGCCGTGTACGCGGAGCACGACGGTGACGTCGTGCGCGTCGACAAGGAGCTGTACGGCGACGTGTTCCGTCGCTCTCCGAAGCTAACGCCCCTCGAGGCACGCGCGATCCGGCTTGCGATCGAGTACGTGGGCCCGACGATCGCCGCCGACGCCCACACGCCGCTGAAACGCGTTAGACGGAAGCTCGAGGAAACCTTCGGCCGGTTCGATCTCGCCGCGACCCCGGCACCGCTCGACACATCGCCGGAGGAGGCACTAGTCAAGGTGCTGAGCGAAGCCGCCGAGAAGCGGCGAGTCGTCGAGCTCGAGTACTTGAAGGAAGGAGACGAGAGCCCCTCGCTGCGCCGGGTCGAGCCGTATACGTTCGAACGGGAGCTGCCCGTCTGGCGCGTTCACACCTGGGACAGAACAGTCGACGGTGCACGTACGTTCCGTCTGGACCGAATGCGCTCGGCACGTCTCACCGAGGAACACTTCGAGCCACGCGAAGGGTTCGACCCGTCCTATATGCAGAACCCCCGCGTCGCGCGGCTCCACCATTCGCCGGTCGTCGCGCGGTGGAAGTTGGAGAGAGGCGCTCGCGCCCTGACGGACGGATCGGCGATCGCGGACGTCCCGTACAAGACCGAGGAGTGGCTGCTCTCCGAGGTTTTCGCCGACCGTGGCGAGACCGTCGTGCTCGAACCGCAGCGGCTGCGCGACGTCGTCGCCAAGCGCGCGCGCCGGTTGCAACGCGAGGCAACTCGCGTACCGAGCAGCGCTGAGTAGCTGGCGCAAGATCGGAATCCGCTAGCGCGGATCCCGATCGCGCGAAATCCCTGAAGGCGTCCGCTTCGCGGCCGCTGCGCTTGCTTCCACATCCCTACAGCTGGTCACTCCGTACGCGCTCGAAATGGCAGCGCTAGCGTGAAGGTCGCGCCTTCGCCTGGGGCCGACTCGAGGGTCAGTTCGCCCCCGTGCGCCTTGGCAACAGCGCGGGCGACTGCGAGCCCCAGCCCCGAGCCGGGCCGGCGTACGTCGAGACGTACGCCGGCCTCGAAGATGCGTTCCTGCTCTTCGATCGGAATGCCCTCGCCCTCGTCGGAGACCGAGAGACGAACGTGGCCGTCACCCTCGTCCGCGCTGACAACGACCTCGTGAGCCGCGCCCGAATACGTGAGAGCATTCGAGACGAGGTTGTCCAGCGCCTGCTTGACGCGCAGCGGGTCCGCCTCCACGAACGGCAGACCGGGGTCGACGACGGCTCGTACGTTGCCGCCGCGGAGGATTGCCGCGCCCACCGTCTCCGCGACCAGACGAGCGATGTCCACTTCCCCGAGACGTACCGAGGCGACCGTCGCATCCGTAACGACTCGCTCGATCGCACGGCACGCATCGACCGAAAGAGTGGCCAGCGAGCGGCGCTCGGCGAGATCGAGACTCGGGTCGGAGTAGATCTCGGCGATAGCCGCGAGCGCTGCGACCGAGCTGCGAACCTCGTGGACGAGGATCGCGAGCCGCTCTCGATCGGCTTGCGCGGTCACGCGGAACGCTCTGCAATCCGGGCGAGCGCCCAAGTCGCCGCGTCGCGGAGCATCGGATCGTCGTCCTGTACGTAGCGGTCGACCACCGGCAGGAGCTCCGACCCTCCGACGTTCCCGGCTGCGACGAGAGCGTTCCTGCGAAGCCAGCGGGGATCGTTGCGCGGGACGTAGAGACGATCGAACTCCGCGACGAGCTCGCCGCCGTCCCCCTCGAGCCAGTCCCGCAGCGACACGCTCGGAGTCGACTCGTGCGATCGGGACGATTCGCCACGCCGTTTCTCGACTCCGCGATTCCAGGGACAGACCTCCTGGCAGATATCGCAGCCATAGACCGAGTTCCCGAGTTCGGCGCGGTACTCCTCGGGAACCGGGGCCGGCGCTTGAGTCCAGTACGAGAGGCACTTCGTCGCGTCGAGCACGCCCGGCTCGTCGAGTGCACCCGTCGGACAGGCGTCGATGCACAACCGGCAGGAGCCGCAGTCGAGCTCGAGCGCCGGAGTGGTCTCGATCTCGACGTCAGTAACGAGCGTCCCGAGCACGACCCAGGAGCCGAAGCGCCTCGTGATGGCCATCGTGTTCTTCCCGTAGAAGGCGACGCCAGCTCGCACCGCGGCCTCGCGATCGACGTGCTCGTTCGAGTCCACGAAGACCCGGTAGGAGCCACCAAGCCTGATTCCGAGCTCGTCGAGCCCCGAGCGGAGCTCCTCGTACGCATCCCGCCATGTGTATCGGGAGAGTCGCCCCGCGCTGGGACCGGACGCGGGTGCGGGCTCGTAGTAGCAGAGCGCTGCCGAGACAACCGTCCGGGCTCCCTCGAGCAGCAGCTCCGGATGGCACGAGACCTCTGGCCGAGCCATCG
>JBBDMN010000111.1:3565-4986 GCA_040878305.1 Gaiellaceae bacterium | reverse complement strand
GGATCGACCACGAGCTCGAGCGGCTCGTACTCGACTCGAACAGCGGCGGCAGCTCGGCGTGCCTGCTCGGGCTCTTCGGCCGCGACGATCGCCACCGCCTCGCCGAAGTAGCGAACGCGGTCGATGGCGAGCACCGGCTGATCCGGGAACTCGAGCCCGTACAGCTTCTTGCCCGGGACGTCCTCGTGCGTCAGCACAGCGTGCACCCCCGGCATTCGCTCGGCCTCGGACGTGTCGATCTCGAGGATGCGCGCGTGCGCGTGGATGCTGCGAACGGTGTGCCCCCACAGCATCTCAGCCGCGCTCAGATCGCTCGAGTAGGCGAACTCGCCTTTGACCTTTGGCGTTGCGTCGTGCCGCGGGACCGCCGCGGCGGCGTGACCTCTCCGGAGCCTCGTCCGAGCGGGTGCGCTCATCGCGCGGCCGCGAGGTGGACGGCGTCGAGGATCTTCTGGTACCCCGTGCAGCGGCACAGGTTTCCGGACAACGCCTCGCGGATCTCGTCCTCGGAAGGGTTGGGAATCCGGCGGAGGAGCTCGGCCGCCGCGACCACGAAGCCCGGAGTGCAGAAGCCGCACTGGACGGCACCCGCGTCGGAGAACGCCTCCTGCACGGCGTCGAGCTTTCCGTTCTCGCCCAGACCCTCGACGGTGACGACCTCGTGGCCGTCGGCCTGGGCGGCGAGGACGAGGCAGGAACAGACCAGTGTCTTGTCAAGAAGGACCGAGCACGAGCCGCACTCCCCCTGCTCGCACGCGTTCTTCGAGCCGGGCAGGTCGAGCCGGTCGCGGAGCGTCGTCAACAGGCTCTCGCCGGCCCAGACGTCGGCCTCCCGCTTCTCCCCGTTGACTGTCAGCGAGATCTTCATCTCTACCGCACCCCGAAGAGCCCTTGTAACAGTCTGTTGCAAGGCTGGATCTGTCGGCGAACCGCATGGACAGGCCGGCGCGGGGGACTTAGCAACAGTCTGTTGCAAGGCCTCGTCACGCGAGACACCTCTCGAGCGCGCGCCCGGTGAGCACGCGGAGGGCGTGGCGGCGGTAGGCGGCGGTACCGCGGACATCGTCGATCGGGCTCGCCGCCTCGGCAACAAGATCCGGGAATCCGTCAGCATCCTCGAGCGGAGCGATCACAAGCGCGACCACGGGCCCCGACGACCCGTACGCCGCACGAAGCTCCCCGCGCTCCCGGTCGGCGACGAGAGCGAGCGAGCAGACGGCGATGACCATCGCGTTCCGCGGGCCGACCTTCATGAACGTCTGTGGCTGCCCGCTAGGTCGCACGAGGACGCAGACGATGAGCTCGTCCTCCGCGAGCGCGTTTTGCTTCGGCCCGACGAGGAACTCGGCAAGCGGGACGCGTCGCGTGCCGCGCAGGCTCGCGACCTCGATCTCGGCGCCTTCGACGAGCAGCGGCGGAAG
>JBBDMN010000111.1:0-3465 GCA_040878305.1 Gaiellaceae bacterium | reverse complement strand
CCGCAGCGCCTCGTCGAGCGTCTTGGGGGTCAGGACGTCCATGCGGCTCCCGTTTTACCGCTCTTCTCGTACGTAGGGAATCCCGAGCGCGGCGGGAGCACCGAGGCGACGCTTCGCGGCACTCGAGGAAACAGCGACGAGAACGACGATCGTCATGACGTACGGCAACGCCGTGAACAGCTCCGACGGGATGCTGGTCAGCCAGCCGCGTGCCTGCAGCGTGAGCGGCAACGCGGAGAACGCGCCGAAAAGATAGGCGCCGACGAGGCAGAGGTCGGCCCGCCAGAACGCGAATATGACGAGGGCGACCGCGATCCAGCCGGCACCGCCCGTGAGCCCGCCGACCCATTGCGGGGTGATCTGGAGGCTGAAGCAGGCGCCGCCGACCCCCGCGAAGGCGCCTCCGACGAGCGTGTGTGCATAGCGATAGGCGGTGACGTTGATCCCCATCGCGTCGGCGGCCGCCGGCGACTCGCCGACGGCGCGGAGGTTCAGCCCCGGCCTCGTCCGCGCGAGGTAAAGGCCGATGCCGAGGACGCAGGCCCACGAGAGGTACACGAGCGCGGACTGGTCGAGGACTATCGGCCCGAGGACGGGGACATCGCCGAGCCCGGCGACGTCGAGCCCGGAAAAGGCGTGATCCGCCGGGAGCCCGCTCAAGCTCAGATCGTTGCCGAGGTATGAGGACAGGCCCGCCGCGCCCGCGAAGATCGTCAGCGCGAGGCCCGAGACGATCTGGTTCGCGCGCAGGCTGATGACGAGAAACGCGTGGATCAGCGCCATCGCCGCTCCCGCGAGCGCGGCGACGACAAGAGCTGCCGTGAG
This sequence comes from Gaiellaceae bacterium, assembly GCA_040878305.1. Lineage (GTDB taxonomy): Bacteria > Actinomycetota > Thermoleophilia > Gaiellales > Gaiellaceae > GMQP-bins7. The sequence goes on along the minus strand of JBBDMN010000111.1, from coordinate 2,640 downwards.
CGAGACACCTCCCGCCGCCTCGAAGCGCTGGACGGCCCAAAACCCCATCACCGCGCCGACCAGCATCATCCCTTCCACGCCGAGATTCAAAACCCCCGAGCGCTCGGCGAGGACCTCCCCGAGCGCAGCGAAGAGGAGCGGCGTCCCGTAGAGCACGGCCGACGCGACGATGATCACGAGAAAGCTGTTGTTGATCGCGCTCGCTACCAGCTGCGCCGTCACGGTGATGCTTCCAGGGCCGACGCGGCGGGACTCATCGAGCGCGCACGCCCGAAGCGGATCCGGTAGCGCACGAGCACCTCGCCGCCGAGGGCGCAGAAGAGGATCAACCCCTGCATCACACCGACAAGGCCCGACGGGAAGTCGACGCCCTGCAAGGTGAAGCCGGCGTTCAGCAGCCCGCCGAGGAGGAAGCCGACCGGCAGGACGGCGAGCGGGTTGTAGCGGGCGAGCGCCGCGACGACGATCCCCGTGTAGCCGTAGAACGAGGTCTGAAGCCCGGTCGGGTCGATCTGGTACGCGAAGTCGCCCTGGTAGCTCGCGCCGCCGAGGCCTGCGATCGCGCCCGAGAGGCACATCACCGCGATGATCTTGCGGCGCAGGCGCATGCCTGCGAAGCGGGCAGTGCGCTGCGAGTCCCCTATCACCTGCACCTCGAAGCCGAACCGCGTCCGCTGATACAGGACCCACAGCACGGCGGCAAGAGCGATCGCGATGCCGAAGCCGAGCGGCACGAGGATCCCTCCGGCGGCATCGAGGGAAGTGCCCGGCCACTTCGCTTCCTCCGGGATCGCCTTCCCGAGCGGGAACGTCTGCCCTTCGAACGATTCCGTGTCGCGCCAGTAGGAGTGGCTGTCGATGATGAGGTACGTCAGGACGAGCCCGGCGGCGTAGTTCAGCATCAGCGAGGTGATGATCTCGTTGGTCTTCGCGAACGCGCGCAAGATCGCCGGGATGGCTGCCCACGCCGCGCCCGCGAGCGCGCCGGCAACACTCATTGCGACGATCTGGACCGCCGTCGAGTCGATGCCCTGATCGCCGAGGTAGAGCGCGATACCCACCGCCGCGATCGCGCCCCAGAAGAACTGCCCCTCGCCGCCGATGTTGTAGAGCTGCATCCGGAAAGCGGCGGCCGCTGCAAGCCCCGTGAACATGATGGGCGTGCAGAACACGAGCGTCGAGGTGAGCGCCCCGTTCGCGAAGAACGCCGAGTCGAAGAGCGTGCGGTATGTCGAAGCCGGGTTGTGACCCGTGGCCGCGAGCACGATCGCCATCAGTCCCAGCGCAACGAGGATCGATCCGACCGGAACCGCCACGAGCAGCCAGCGCGGCTGGTCGAGTCGTCGCTCGAACCTCACCGCCCGCCTCCCGCCATGAGGAGGCCGATCTCCCCGATCGTGGCCGACGCAGCGTCAAGCTCGCCCACGAGCTCGCCCTCGTACATGACAATGATCCGATCCGCGAGCGCACGGATCTCGTCCAGGTCCTCGCTGATCAAGAGCACGGCGACACCGTTTGCCGCCGCCTCACGCAGGTAGCCATGAACGGTCTCGATCGCACCGACGTCGAGACCGCGCGTCGGCTGCGCCGCAACGAGCACGCGCGGCTCATTCCCGAACTCGCGGCCGAGCACGAGCTTCTGGAGGTTGCCTCCGGACAGGTTGCGGACCGGCGTGTCCGGTCCGGGAGTCTTGACGTCATAGCGCTTGACGAGCGCGACAGCGATCTCCCTCATCTTTCGCACGAGGAGCAGCGGGCCGCGAGAGACCGGGGGAGAGCGGTAGCTCTTGAGGACGGCGTTCTCCGCGACGGTGAGGTCGGGAGCAAGCCCCGTGCCGAGCCTGTCCTCGGGCACATGCGCGACGCCTGCGGCGATCGCCGTACGCGGATCGCCCGAACGGAGCTTCCGGCCGGCTACGCGGACGGCGCCGGTCTCCACCGCGCGGATCCCGGACACGGTCTCGGCAAGCTCTCGCTGCCCGTTTCCGGCGACGCCCGCGATACCGACGATCTCTCCCGCTCGAACCTCGAGCGAGACGTCTTTCAACGCGAGTTCACCACGGTCTCCTACTACGTTCACGCCGTCGATCTCGAGCACGGTGTCGCCCTGCGAATGGGCTCGCTCGATTCGGCGAGCCCCGGCGACCTCGCGCCCGACCATGAGTGCCGCCAGCGAGCGTGGGGTCGAGTCGACCGCGGCAACCGTTGCGACCTTGCTTCCGCCACGGAGCACCGTCACGCGCCCGGCGACTGCCTTCACCTCGTTCAGCTTGTGCGAGATGAAGATGACCGTCCTGCCCTCGGCGGCCATCGCGCGCAAGGTCTCGAAGAGCTTCTCCGCCTCTTGCGGCGTCAGAACCGCAGTCGGCTCGTCCATGATCAGGATGCGAGCTTCGCAGTAGAGGGCTTTCAGGATCTCGACGCGCTGTTGCTCCCCCACCGAGAGCTGCCAGATCCGTGCCCGCGGGTCGATCGCCAGTCCATACCGCTCGCCGAGCTCGACGACCTTCTGCTCGATCGAGCGCGAGCGGACGACGAAGGAGCGCCCTTCGGCCCGGTGGTCGGCGAGGAGCACGTTCTCCGCAACGGTGAACGGCGGCACCAGCCGGAAATGCTGATGCACCATCCCGATTCCCGCGT
>JBBDMN010000110.1:0-5070 GCA_040878305.1 Gaiellaceae bacterium | reverse complement strand
GGGCCTGACGCAGGACGGCTTGATCTTCGACTTCTGCCTGAACGCGTTCCCGGACCGGACGTCGGACGAGTTCGCCGGAGCCACCTTCAGCCAGGACACGCAGACGCTGTTCGTGAACCTCCAGGCGACAGGGGTCACGTTCGCCATCTGGGGTCCCTGGCAGCGCGGGCTTCTGTAGTCCTCGGCCTCTTCGACGAGACGGCCTGTTGCGGCGGGCCGTCTCGTCGGGCCGCCGCAAGCACGTTCGAGATCGGGGATAGGGTCGGACGGTGCGCGTCTGGATCGACATCTCGAACTCCCCCCAAGTCCACGTATTCCGACCCCTGATCTCGCTCCTCGAGGCACGCGGACACACGGTCGACGTCACGACCCGCGACTACGCGCAGACGATCGAGCTTCTTCGTCTGCATGGCATCCCGCACACCGTCGTCGGCCCGCGCCACGGTGGAGCGCGCGTGTGGGGGAAGGGACTGGCGCTGACCCGAAGGTTGGCTGCGCTTCGGCGCTTTGCCCGAGGTCGTCGCTTCGACCTCGCGCTCTCGCACGCTTCACACGAGCTCCCACTCGTCGCGCGCTCGCTCGGAGTGCCCTCGGCATATGCGTTCGACTACGAGTTCGCGCGCGTCCAGCACGGACTCGGCGGGCGAGCGGCGACGCGGGTCGTGGTTCCGGAGAGGATCCCGCAGGACCGGCTCGACCGACTCGGCGCGCACGCGCGCAAGGTGCGCCGCTACCCGGGCCTGAAAGAGGAGTACTACCTCGCCGGCTTCGAACCGAACAGGACGGTGCTGAACGAGGTCGGGCTGGACCCGGAGCGAATCCTCGCGGTCGTGCGCACACCGCCGGAGGTCTCCCTCTACCACCGCCACGGCAACCCATTGTTCGCGGACGTGCTCAGACGGCTGGGGTCGGATCGCGCCGTCCAGGCGGTGGTCCTCCCCCGGACCGACGACCAACGGCGGCAGCTTCGCGCGCTCTCGCTACCCTCGCTCGTCGTGCCCGACCGAGCGGTGGACGCCCAGAGCCTCGTCGCGCTCTCCGACCTCGTGGTCTCAGCCGGTGGGACGATGAACCGCGAGGCCGTCGCACTGGGCGTGCCCGTCTACACCATGTTCGCGGGCCGCATGGGTGCCGTCGATCAAGCGCTGATCCACGAGGGACGGCTTCGGGTCGTCCACTCGGCCGAGGAGCTGCCCATCGCGAGAAGGAATCCGGAGCTGTCGAGGCGCGTCGAGCGCGATCCTGCCCTGCTGCTCGATCTCTTTCTCACCGCGATTTAGACCGTCTCGGAGGCGCGCGCCGTTTCCACCGCGCGGCGCGGCGCTCCGACGAGCATGTTCAGGCGTCCGACGAGGTCGAGCGTCTCACCGGCCTCGACGAGCCCATCGAGCGCATCCAGCTCCTCCTCGAGCCAGTCCGCGTCGATCGGCGGACGAGTCACGAGCATGATCGCCTCGTGCGTCGAGGGCGTCACCGTCTCGTCGACAGACCAGAGCTCCTCGTGGAGCTTCTCCCCCGGTCGCGCGCCCACGAACTCGATCTGGATCTCGGTGCCGGGCTCCTTGCCCGAGAGCCGGATCATCGTCTCGGCGAGATCGACGATTCGCACCGGCTCGCCCATGTCGAGGACGTAGACCTGGCCGCGCCCGCCGATCGCGCCGGCCTGGATCACGAGCTGAACGGCTTCGGGGATCGTCATGAAGTACCGCGACATCTCGGCGTGCGTGACCGTGACCGGCCCACCGCGCGCGATCTGCTTGCGGAAGATCGGGATCACGCTTCCCGACGATCCGAGCACGTTTCCGAAGCGGACGCCGCAGAAGCGCGTCGTCGTGTCGTCTCGGTGCCCCCAGGCCTCGACGATCCATTCGCACACGGCTTTCGACTGTCCCATCACCGTCTGCGGGTTCACAGCCTTATCGGTCGAGACGAGGACGAACCGCTTCGCTCCGAGCTCAACTGCGATGTCGGCGACCGTGCGCGTCACGAGCGTGTTGTTGCGGACTGCCTCGAGCGGGTTCGCCTCCATCAGCGGCACGTGCTTGTAGGCCGCTGCGTGGAAAACGACGCCCGGCCGGTACTTCTCGAAGACCTGCCGCATCTTCGTGGCGTTGCCCGCGTCCGCGAGGACGGCGGCGGTCGCGTGGAAGCCGCGCTCGTCGACGAGCTCGCGCTCGATCTCGAACAAACCCGGCTCGCCGTTGTCGACGAGGACGAGTCGCGTGGGGCCGACGCGGGCAAGCTGACGACAGAGCTCCGATCCGATCGAGCCGCCCGCACCCGTGACGAGGACGACCTCACCGGTGACGTATCCGGCGATCGAGTCGATGTCGACCTCGACGGGCTCCCGTCCAAGGACGTCCTCGACCTCGACGGGGCGAAGCTGACCGGCGAGGTTGAAGTCGCCTGCGATGAGCTCGAGAAGCCCGGGAAGTGTCTTCACCGGCACGTTCTCCGCCCGCGCCATCTCGACGATACGCTCGCGCGCCTCACCCGAGGCCGAAGGGATTGCGATCAGCAGCTCGTCGGGGCGTCTGTCGCGGAGGATGCGCCGCAACTCATCCGTCGTCCCGAGCACGCGGATCCCGTGCAGGCGCAGGTTCTTCTTTCTCGGATCGTCGTCGACGAGGCCAATCGGCGTGTAGCCGAGCGCAGAGCTCTTGAGCATCTCGCGCAAGGTGATCTGCGCCGCGTCGCCGGCGCCGACGATGATGACCTCCTTCCCGCGCGCGACGATCGTTCCCGCAGACGGTCGCTCGATTAGCGTTCGGGCGAGGAGACGCGATCCGGTCACGAACGCCAGCAGGAGCAGGACGTCGACGATCCAGATCCCGCGCGGGACCGACGCTGGGTGGAAGTCGAGCAGCGTGAAGACGAGGAAAGCTGCGACGGAGGCCGCGGCGACGCCGCGAACGGCGACCCACATGTCTTGCGTCGAGACGTACCGCCACCAGCGGTTGTAGAAGCCGACTGCGACGAATATCGGGAGATTGATCCCGAGAACCAGGGCAATGACGTCCCACTCGAGGTAGCGGTCGTAATAGACAGGCCGGGCGGCACCCTCGAACCGCAGGTACCAGGCCAACACCCACGCGGCAACGATCAAAGCCGCATCGACGACGACCTGCCAGAGCCGGTGCCGATTGACAGGCGAGCGCATGGTTACGCGGGGACGCCGAGCGAGGCGCGCACGGTCTCTACCACCCGCTCCTGCTGTTCGGCCGCGATCCCAGCCCAGAGCGGGACGGAGAAGTTCTCCCGTGCGGCTCGCTCCGTCTCGGGGAGATCGCCCTCCGAGTAGCCGAGGTAGCGGAGCGCGGGCTGAAGATGGAGTGGTGGCTCGTAGTAGTCGGCGCTCCCGATCCCGGCCTCGGTGAGCGCGGCGCGAATCTCGTCCCTCTGCGCCGAGCGCGACACGAACAGGTGATAGACGTGCCCCGGCTCGTCTTCGGGGACGTCGCACGCTTCCCCGAGGCCGAGCTCGCGGTAGCGGTCGGCCGCCTCGCGGCGAAGCGTTGTCCAGGAATCGAGCTCTCGCAGGAAGATGCGGAGCGCCACGGCCTGGATCTCGTCCAGCCTCGAGTTCGTCCCGATGTATTCGAAGATCCGCTTCGCTTTGGAGCCGTGGAACCTCAGCATGCGAATGCGCTCCGCGAGCTCCTCGTCGCCCAAAACCGCGACGAGGCCGCCGTCACCGAGGCCGAAGAGGTTCTTCGTCGGGTAGAAGCTGAAGGTCGACGCGATTCCCACGCCTGCGATCTCCGGCGAGCCGAAGGCCTGGGCCGCATCTTCGATCAGTGGAAGCCCGAGCTTCGAGAGCTCGACGAGAGGGGCGGGCCTGCCGAAGAGGTGCACCGGCATGATCGCCTTCGTCCGCGAGGTGATCCGCTCGGCGACCCGCTCGGGATCGAGGTTGAACGACTGTGGATCGATGTCTGCGAAGACGGGTGTCGCCCCGACGCGCGCGATCGCCTCGGCGGTTGCGTAGAACGTGAACGCCGGGCAGATGACCTCGTCACCCGCGCCGATCTCGAGGGCGTTCAGGACGAGGACGATCGCGTCCGTGCCGTTGCCGACGCCGATCGTCTCCCGCACGCCGAGGTAACGCGCCGCCTCTTCCTCGAAGGCGCTGACATTCGGTCCGAAGACGAACTGCCCGACCTCCAGCACCTCGTCGATTGCCTGCTTGAGCTGCGGAATCAGCGGCGCGTACTGCGCCTTGACGTCGATCAACGGGATCTGTTGAGACACGGGGCGAGTTTAGCTCCGGGAGGCGAGCCCTCATTCCTCAGCCGCCGGAAGACTCCTCGGTCAGGCGTCTGCGCTTGCGCATGTAACGAAGCACGAGCCAGGCGACGACACCGGCGATCGCCACGACCACGACGTAGTCGAAGTAGCGGAACGCGTGGTGGAAGTCTTCCCACCTCTCCCCGGCCGCATAGCCCGCGCCGGCGAAAGCGAAGCACCAGATCGCCGAGCCCGCGAGCGTGAGCAGCGTGTAGCGGACAAAGGGAGTCTCCAGGACTCCCGCCGGAATGGAGACGAACGAGCGAACGACAGGTGTAAGCCGGCCGAGGAAGACCGCCCAGCTCTCCCAGCGCTCGAACCAGCGCTCCGCGCGGTCGAGCCTCCGCTTGTCCAGATGAAGCCACCGCCCGTGACGCTCGAGGTACGGGCGCCCACCGTAGAGCCCGATCGCCCAGCCGCCCATCGAGCCGAGCGTGTAGCCGATCGTTCCGGCAAGCGCGATCGCGAGATATGCGGGGAAACCCTTCTCGATCGTGCTCCCGAAGAAGACGACGTCCTGACCCGCGAAGGCGCCGGCGGCGACCGCGCCTCCGTACACCATCACTACCTCGCTCGCAGCTGGCAGCACGGCATCGACGAGCATGAGAAAGAAGACCGCGTACAGGCCGTAGTCGCCGATCGTGGAGGTGATCGCCTCCGTGATCGCGCTCAGGACGGAGGCGACGAGCACCGCGGAAGTCTAGAGATCGGACACGCGGTTGCTTCTCGGAGCGGCTTCACGAGGCGCTCGGCGATGCTCCCACCGGACCGAAGCTCTCGCTC
>JBBDMN010000109.1:3759-5093 GCA_040878305.1 Gaiellaceae bacterium | reverse complement strand
GTCGCCTCGACCTTCGCCATCGGCGCGTCCTCGGGCATGAAGATCGTCGCCGCGATTCCTGCCTCGCGCGCCGCCCAGGCGACGGCCTGACCGTGGTTGCCCGCGCTCGCGGCGACGACGCCTGCTTCGCGTTCGTCCGACCCCAGCGTCGAAATCGTGTTGTACGCACCCCGGATCTTGAAGGAGCCCGTCCGCTGGAGGTTCTCCGCCTTGAGGAGAACCGTTCGGCCGGAGAGTCGCGAAAACGTCTCGGTCGCGTAGAGCGGCGTCTCGCGCGCGACGCCCGCGAGGCGTGCGCGGGCCGCCTCGATGTCCGCGATCGTCGGAGCGTCAGCCAACCTTGAACACCTTTTCCATGATCTCGCGAACCGCGGTCAGCGGATCGAGCTCGCGCCGCCGCACGCTCTCGAGCAGGCGTTGGAGCTCCGGGTCGTCTGCCACCGCCTCCTCGAGATGCGCCTTCGCTCGGTTCGAGGCAACGGCGAACACCTCGCTGGCGAGGTTTCGGCGACGGCGCTCCTCGAGCCCGCCGTCGCGCTCGAGCGCTGCCCGGTGCTCCTCGAGCTTCGCCCACAGCTCCGGCACGTTCTCACCCCGCAGAGCATCGGTGAGGAGGATCGGCGGGCGCCACTCCGGATCGGCGAGCCCGACAATCGCGCGCACCTCGCTCAGCATCGTCTTCGCTGCTGGGTTATCCGACTTGTTGACCGCGATCACGTCGGGAATCTCCATGATCCCGGCCTTCAGCGCCTGCACCGAATCGCCCGAGCCAGGCATGAGCACGAGGAGGACGGTATCCGCGATCCCGGTCACCTCGACCTCGCTCTGTCCGGCTCCGACCGTCTCGACGAAGACGATGTCCTTTCCGGAGGCGTCGAGCAGGAGGACGGCCTGGAGCGTCGTCTCGGCGAGGCCGCCCTGGTGGCCGCGAGTCCCCATCGAGCGGATGTAGACGCCCGGGTCGAGGAAGTGATCCGCGAGCCGGATGCGATCGCCAAGCAGCGCGCCCTTCGAGAACGGGCTCGACGGATCAACCGAGACGACCCCGACGGTCCGGTCCAAGGCGCGAACGTGCTGGACGAGGGCGGCGATCAACGACGACTTGCCTACCCCCGGCGGACCAGTCACGCCGATCACAGCGGCCTTCCCCGTCTCGGGATAGAGCTCCCGGACGACCGGGTACGCAAGCTCGTCGCCGTTCTCGACGAGGGAGATCGCGCGCGCGAGCGCGCGGCGATCACCCGAACGCACGCCTTTGATCAGCTCGTCGAGGGCCCATGCCCGCCTCGCCACCGGGCCACTCTATGCGCCGTCACCCATAGGCCTAATGTGGA
>JBBDMN010000109.1:0-3659 GCA_040878305.1 Gaiellaceae bacterium | reverse complement strand
GCCCGCCTCGCCACCGGGCCACTCTATGCGCCGTCACCCATAGGCCTAATGTGGAAAGGAGAGCCGCGGCCCTTCAGGATCTTCGCGCGACCGGACTCCGCGCGAGCGGATTCCGGTCTTGCGTCAGCTACGCAAGCTCTAATGTGGAAAGAGGAGCGCCGCGGCCGCGAAGCGGACGCCTTCAGGGATTTTGCGCGACCGGGATCCGCGCTAGCGGATTCCGGTCTTGCGTCAGCTGGTGGAGCGGCGCGCCTCTATCTCTCGTCGCGTCTCGATCTCCTCGAGCAGGACGGCGATCCGTTCGAGCCCTGCCTTCGCCGACCCGGCGCGTGCGGGCGCGACCGGCTCGGGCTCGCGTCGACGTTCGACCACGGGCTCCGGCTCGTGTTTCGGCACCACCCCGATCCCACCGGCCGTTGCGGGGGCGAGCGCGCTCGCAGCCGCTTCCGCGTAGGCATCGAGCACGCCCTCTTCGTCCGCGTGTGTGACGGGAAGCCACCGTGTCACGACGAGCGCGATGAAGGCTCCGACGAAGTAGACGCCCCCCGCCGCGATCCACACTAGGCGCGCGCCGAACGCGTCCGTCAGCACGCCCGACGCCGCCATCGCAAGCCCGAGAACCGCGTAGTTACTGCTCATGATCGTCGCGAGCGCCCGGCCACGGTAACGATCCGGCGCCCCCCTCTGGACGAGGAGCTGGTTGCAGATGATCGCGGCTCCGTTTCCCGCGGCGCCTCCGACGACGAACGGCACCGCCATCCAGATCGACGTCGAGAAAGCAGCCCCTCCCCACCCCACGCCCATGAGCGCGAGCGAGCCCGCGTAATGCCGGCGGAGGCCGACCCTACCGAGCGCGGGCGCGGCGAGGAAGCTCCCAACCGCGAGGCCGACGCCGCTCGCCGCGATGAGCATCCCGAACCCGACGTCTCCGGCCCCGAGCGTCTCCTTGGCGAACACGACCTCGGCGACGTTGATCGCAGCGCTCCCGAGGAGGACGACGTTCCAGACGATGAGCACAGTTCGTAGCGGCGCCGATGTCACGACGAGTCGGAGCCCGTCGGCGACGTCGCGCCAGTGACCACGAGTGAGCGATTCCTCGGAGCGGAGCCTCCGCTCCGGGATGCGCGCGACGAGAGCCGCCGAGACGAGGAAGGTGACCGCGTTGACGGTGTACGGGACCGACGGGCTCCAGGTCGTCAGCATCAGACCGCCGACGACCGGGCCGACCATCCACGCGAGCGTCTCGATCGTCTGCAGCAGCGAGTTCGCGTTCGTCAGCTCTTCGTCGGGGACGAGGTTCGGCAAGCCCGCGAAGGCGGCTGGGCGGAAGAACCCGGTCGCGATCCCGGCGACTCCGGCCAGCGCGACGATCGCGGCAGGGCTGTCCACGAACGGCAGGGCCGCGAAGACCCCGAAGCGCGCGATGTCGGAGACGACCATCAGCCCACGTCGCGAGAGACGGTCGACGAGAGGGCCGAGCAGGAGCCCGATGAGGACGATCGGGAGGAAGTCCGCGATCAGGAGGGCCGCGACCCAGAGACCAGAGTTCGTGCGGTCGAAGACATCGACGGTGAGCGCGATCGCCGCCAGGTACGTTCCGAACCCCGACCCGGCGGTAGCGAGGAAGAGGAGCCCGAACGAGGGCGAGCGGCGCAGGAGGCCGAGACGGCTTGTGCTCTCCACGTCTCCCGCTGACGCTAGCACCTGCTCCGGCTTCTCTCTATTGGCTCTTTTGGGCCTGTCCCGCCGCGTCATGGCCGGAGGATTCGGCGCCCCGAGCGGCGTGCCTGCTGCCTCTAATCAGGCGCCGCGCATCGCGCGAGCCATCCGCGCGGCTACGAGGCGCGCGTACCGAAGCTCGTCGACTCTCGTCGGCACGACGAGCGCCGACCCGACGATCACCGTCGCCTGAGCTCGCGAGTGCATGAGCGCGACGATATCGAGGTAGAAGGGCACCGGACCCTGCGCTGAATGTGCGGAGAGACTGACGCGATACGCAACGGTCCGGTCGGACACGCGCGGGAAGGCGATCTTGCGGAGTGAGAGGAGGTCGATCCCCTGCTTCGAGAACTCGCGGCGAAGCAGCGCAGTGACGCACCGCACTCCCGCGGCGCTCGTCCCGCGTCGCCACGAAACATCGGCGTCGGCCGTCGATTGGTAGACCTGCGCAGCCGAGTCGACGAGCACCACGCCGAGCGCAAAGTTCGTCCCCTCGGCCTCACCGGTGAGCGTGAGGTCGGACTCACTGACCGCCGCGGGGCAGTCGGTGTGGGGATCCTGTCCGCTGTCTGGCCGTGCCTGGAATCCCGGGGGAAGGTCGGTGCGTTTGAGCAACATGGCTCGGGCGCGCGTGTTGTCCGCTTTCGTCAGTGCCTTCTGCGGGTCCTGATGGGTCGCTGAGGCGCTCGCGGCGACGACCAGGCATGCGAGCAACGCGAGGGTGAGCAGACGAGGCATCCGTCGCAGCGTACGAATCATCTACGGCTCGTAGGCGAGGTTCGGGCGGAGCCAGCGCTCCGCCTCAGCGAGCGGGATCTCCTTCCGCTGCGCGTAGTCCGCGACCTGGTCGCGGCCGATTCTCCCCACGGAGAAGTAGCGCGCCTGAGGATGGCCGAAGTAGAGGCCGCTGACGCTCGGGGGAGGGGTCATCGCATACGACTCGGTGAGGCCGATCCCGGCCGCTCGCTCGGCGTCCAGCAAAGTCATCAACGTCTCCTTCTCGGAGTGATCGGGACACGCGGGATACCCGTATGCCGGCCTGATGCCACGGAAGCGCTCCGCGATCAGCGCCGTCCCCGACAGCCGCTCCTCCTCGGCATACCACCCGTGGCGGGCTGTCTCGTGCAGCCACTCCGCGGACGCTTCCGCGAGCCGGTCGGCGAGCGCACGCACCATGATCGAGCGGTAGTCGTCTTGTTCGGTGGAGAAGCGCTCTGCGAGCGCTTCTCCACCGTGAATGGCAACCGCAAAGGCTCCCAGGTAATCCTGCAGGCCCGTCTCCGACGGAGCAACAAAGTCCGCAAGGCAGCGGTTCGGACGCGAGTCGCCGTGGTCCGCCTGCTGCCGGAGCATCGGGAAGCGGATGCCCCCGTCGAGGACGACATCGTCCGCCTCCGCGCTCGCCGGCCAGAAGCCGTAGACACCGCGGGAGTGGAGCAAGCCGTTGGCGACGATCTCGTCGAGGAGCTCGTTCGCGGCGGCGTAGAGGTCGCGCGCCGCTTCCCCCTTCACGGGGTCGTCCAGGATCGCGGGGAAGCGTCCCTTGAGCTCCCACGCGTGGAAAAAGAACGTCCAGTCGACGTACGTCCGAAGCACGGCTATGTCCCCCTCGATCGTCCTCGACCCCGTGAAGGCGGGCACCGCCAGGTCTTCCTCGTGCCACTCGATCGGCGTCCGGTTCACGCGCGCCTCGCGAAGCGGCAACAGCGGCTTCCGCCCCTTCTCGGCATGCATCGCGCGCAACCGCTCCTGGTCCGTGCGATTCTCGGCGTCGAGCCGGGCGCGCCGGTCGCCGTCGAGCAGGTCTCCGACGACCCTGACGACCCGGGAGGCGTCCAGCACATGGAGGGTCGGGGGGCCGTACTCGGGCGCGATCCGGACAGCGGTGTGCTGCTTCGACGTCGTCGCGCCGCCGATCAGCAGCGGGAGCTCGAACCCGC
>JBBDMN010000108.1:0-1012 GCA_040878305.1 Gaiellaceae bacterium | reverse complement strand
CTTGCAGCCTAGGAAACGAACGGAAAAGGTCGCCATCGGGCCACTAGCTTAGTGGGCTCGGCCAACGAAGACACGCGGCCGCGGTCTCCGCCTTGTAACAGACTGTTACTTGGCTGTCATGACGTCGGCCGCCCAGCCTTCGAGCTCGAAACGGCGTGCCGAGATCCAGCCTGGCACCGTGGGCGACTCGTGGGCGAGGTAGCCAGACACGATCGCCCGAGACGCCGGGCGTCGCGCGAGCAAGGCTTCGACCGAGCGGAGCTCGATGTTCGCTACGACGAGATCGGCACGAGACAACTCACCTCCCAGGACGTCACCCTGCGAGACAGTCACCCGAACGCTGTTCCGGGCAGCCGTGCTTGTCGCGGCTTCGACCGCAGTTGGATCCACGTCGATCGCGAAGACCGGCTCGAAGCCCAGGCGCGCGGCGGCAACAGCGATCACCCCGGACCCGCAGCCCGCGTCGAGAACGCTCCCGCGCTCTTCCCCGGCCAGGAGCTCGATGCAGGCTCTCGTCGTCGGATGCGCCCCGGTGCCGAAGGCGCGTCCCGGGTCGACGACGACGGCCGGCTCGCCCGGAGGAGCTGCCTCCCACGGCGGGCCGATCCAGAGCCCGCCGGCACGGACCGGTCGGTGGAACGCGCGCCAGCGGTCCTCCCAGCCAGGCTCGACCGGGGTCGAGGACGCATGCTCGAAAACGGCGCGGATGGCCTCCTCGCCCGCGAGGTCGGTGTAGACGGCGAGCTCGAGATCGTGGCCGGCCTCGACCTCCTCGAGTCCCGCGGGCGCCAGCGCGAGCAGTCGCGCGCGGGCGATCTCCGCCTCGGCGGCGGGTATGCGAATGGAGACGCGGCGGAGGCTCAGGTCGGCCAGCGCGGCTACCGCAGCGCGCTCTTCAGGCGGCGAAAGAAGCCCTCGTCCTCGTCGTCCGGGGACGCGTACGTCTCGGGTCCTGCCTGCTGGTCGAAGTCCTCGAGCAACTGCCGCTGCTCGGGGGTCATCTGCGTCGGCA
>JBBDMN010000107.1:2246-5099 GCA_040878305.1 Gaiellaceae bacterium | reverse complement strand
CCCTTTCCGCAGATCGCGCGGACGCCGTACTGCGAGCCGAGCGGCTCGGTGAAGCGCACCATGCGGGCGCTCGTGGTCGTCCCGATGCAGACCTTCTCGTAGCGGCCCGGGCCGAGCTTGCGAACGCCCGGCGCGGTGTGGAGGAGAAAGGCGCCGCTCAGGTCCATCGGCGGCTCGACTCCCTCGTCGAAGATCCGCATCTGCGTCCGGTCGCGGATCCCGATGATGTGGCCTTGGACGACGACCTCGTCACCGGCGCGCAGCTTTAGGATCTCGGCAGGATCGGTGACGGGGAAGGTGACCTCGTGTGTCTTCATCGGCTGTGGACTCCTTGGCACGCACTTTTCACACCTTCTGTGCCAGGCACAGGTGTAAAAGAATTGACTGTTCGGAGCGTCACTACGCATCCCTTTCGTACGTGACCGATCCGTCCACGGCCACATGCGCCGACGCACGCCGAGCCGCCCAGCACTGATAGTTGACCGCCACGGGATTCAGCGTCATGTGAGTGTCCGCGTGCTCCACGTGAACCGACAGCACAGTCACGTCGCCGCCGAGCCCCATCGGCCCGATCCCGGTCTCGTTCAGGAGCCCGTAGAGGTCGTCCTCGAGCTCCGCGACGAGCGGATCCTCGTTGCGCGTACCGACGGGCCGCGCGATCGCCTCTTTGGCGAGGTGCATCGCGTAATCGGCCGAGCCGCCGATCCCCACACCGACGATCCCGGGCGGGCAAGGCTTGCCGCCGGCGCCGACGATCGAGTCGAGGACGAACTCCTTGATGCCGCGCACACCGTCCGCGGGCACGCACATCTTGAGGAAGCTCATGTTCTCGGAGCCCGACCCCTTCGGCACGCACTTCACGTCGAGGCCGTCCCAGTCCGGGACGAAGTCCCAGTGCACGATGGGAACGCGGTAGCCGACGTTCTGTCCGGTGTTCTCCCGCGTGAGCGTGTGGACGGTGTTCGAGCGCAGCGGATGCTCGATCGTCGCGCGCTCGGTTCCCTCTCTGAGCGCTGTATAGATCCGCGCCGGGTGCAGCGGAAAGTGCTCGCCGACGCGGCAGTAGTAGACCGCGATGCCCGTGTCCTGGCAAACGAGGTTCTTCTCCTCCTCGGCGACGTTTACGTTGCGAAGGATCGTCTGCAGCACACGCTGGCCGGTGACCGAGGTCTCCTTCTCCGCAGCGCGGGCGAGCGCGTCCCGCAGATCCTGCGGGATGTCCTTCAGCGCCCACACGTAGAGGTGCGCAGCCGCGTCGGTAACGGCCACACCGAGATCGGTGACGATCGCAGTAGTCATGTCCTCGCCTTCTCAGCCGCCGCGCGACCAGCGCGCCGTCCGAAGACCGTGCATTCGAGCAGTGAGTTGCCCATCATGCGATTCCTTCCGTGCGTCCCGCCGGCGATCTCGCCGCAGGCGAAGACACCCTCGAGCGTCGTCTCCGCGTGCTCGTCGATGACGAGCCCGCCGTTCTGGTAGTGGAGAACGGGGTAGGTGAAGATCTTCTCTGCGAGCGGGTCGATGCCGCCGCCGCGGTAGCGGCGCAGCATGTACGGGAGGGAGATCTCGGCGTCTTCCTCAGAGATGCGGGTCGTGTCCAGCCAAACGGCGGGCCGCCCGTCCGGCGTCGAGACGCCCTTGCCCTTCTCGACCTCGTCGAAGATCGCCTGCGAGACGGCGTCGCGCGGCCCGAGCGAGTCCGTGAACTCCTCGTCATCTGCGTTCAGGAGCACTGCCCCGTACGCGCGCGTCGTCTCGGGAATCGAGTACCCCTGCATCGTCGCGGGCCACGCGCCTCCGTTCGGGTGGTACTGGAGCGCGTCGAGATCACGCGCCTCCGCTCCGGCGTCGAGCGCGATCCGCGTGACTTCGCCAGTCGCGTTCGGGTGGTTCGTCGACAGCTCGCCGCGCGTCTCCGCCTCGAGATAGCAGCGGCCACCTGCGGCGAGAACGATCGTCGTCGCCTCGACGTCGGCGGTCTCGCCGTCCTTCGTCTGGAACGTCGCCGTCCAGCCGTGCTCATTCGGCTCGATAGCCGTGAGCGCATGATGGGGAAGCTCATCCCCGGAGCCAGCCTCGTACCTGTCACGCAGAGCCTTCGTGATCGCGTGTCCCGTGCGATCACCTACCTGCAGCAGGCGGTGCCGAGTGGCCCCGCCGCAGCGCGCGAGGCGGTAGCCGCCGTTTGAGCGTGTGAACCCGACGCCGAGCTCCTCGAGCCAGTGAATTGCAGATTGAGCCTCACTCGTGAGCACCTCGACGAGTCGCGGATCTGCGGTGTCGTGCGAGCTCTGCATGACGTCCTCCGCATGGATCTCAGGCGAGTCGTCGTCTCCGAAGGCTGCCTGGATGCCGCCTTGCGCCTTCGCAGAGTTGCACGCCTGGAGCGTCGTCTTGGTCGCGAGTGCCACGCGCGCGCCGGCCTGCTCGGCCGAGACTGCGGCAGCAAGCCCGGAGGCCCCGCTGCCAATCACGAGGACGTCAAAGGAGGCGCCGGTCGGCACAAGGTCGATACTAGCGGAGTTTCTTATTCCTGTCATTACATGTCGTTATCTAAACGCGACCAGCGTCCCGGCGGACGAGCGGCTAGACTCGCCCGATGGGCACACTGGCCGAGATCGTCAAACCCGACTTCATCACGGTTGCCCCGGAGGACACGCTCGGTGAGGTAGCCGAGCGGATGACCCGCCAGAACACGGGCGCCGTAGTCGTCAAGGACTTCGGCCGCCTGATCGGGATCCTCACCGAGCGGGACATGCTCCGCGCAATGGCCGCCCGGGTGCACACGAGCGACGCCCGCGTCCGCCAGTGGATGACCGAGGACCCGCAAACCGCCTCGCCCGACATGGATCT
>JBBDMN010000107.1:0-2146 GCA_040878305.1 Gaiellaceae bacterium | reverse complement strand
CTCTTCTTGCCGCCGATCCAGCCCACGGCGTACAGGTACTTCAGGACGGGTTTCGAGTAAGGCGCACGCTTGTATGCGGCCCGCGCCTCGCCTGCCGGGATCTTCTGCGCCTTGGCACCGGCGTTCAGCGCGGACACAGCCGTACCGCTCGACGTCGGGAGCACCGCCAGCTTCTGCCCGAAGGCTCCCGTCAGGGACGCCGTGAGCACGGCCATGGCGGCGACGAGGCTTGCATACTCGACCACGACTACATCGTCCGCCCCAGCGCGCGATTCGTCAAGCCGCCGACGACCTCACCACACGGCGCGCACCAGCGCGAGCACCTCGTCGGGTTCGGCGCGACGCGGATTTGCGAGCGCGCCGGGGCGGGCGGCTGCCTCGGCCGCCACGAGAGGGAGGTCGACCTCAGGCACGCCGAAATCTCGTAGTCGCTCGATCCCTCCGAGCCGGGCGAGCTCCTCCACCCGGCCGGCTGGATCGTGGGTGCGGAGCGCTAGCCCCAGCCGCTTGATCACGTCGTGTGCGACCGGCTCGTTGAAACGCAGCACGGGCGGGAGCGAGAGCGCGTTCATCGCGCCGTGCGGGAGCCCGTAGCGCCCGCCGAGCACCTGGGCGATCGCATGCGCGAGCGCGAGACCGGTGAGACCGAGCGCCTTTCCGCCGTGCATCGCACCCTGGAGAAGCTGTGTTCGCGCACTGAGATCGTCCGGCCCCGCTACCACCGCGGGCAGCGAGTCCGCGATCAGCTCGGCTCCTGCAAGCGCCTCCTGGTCCCCCTCGGCGTTTCGACCACGCACGTACAGCGCTTCTGCGCAATGCGCGAGGGCATTCATCGCTGTCCCGACGGTCTCCTCGAGCGGGAGCTCGAGCGTCAGATGCGGCTCGTACACGATCGCAACGGTGTTCGTGCCGCTCCCTCCCCTCTTGAGCCGCCTCGCCTCGTCTCGCATTCCGAAGTACGAGGTCCATTCGGCACCCGCGTACGTGGTGGGCACCGCGACGAGCGGAAGCCCGGTTTCGGCGGAGACGGCTTTCGCGGTGTCAATCGCGCTCCCGCCGCCGACGGCAACCAGGCCGTCTGCGTCGGCCGCAGCCGCCGTGGCTGCCGCGACCGTTTCCACCGGGGAATGCCTCCTGACGCCTACAAACCGAGACTCCACCGGCAGGTCGAGCGCAGCGAAGCGCCCGCTCGTCACGAGCAGCGCGCGTCGGATACCGAGCTCCGCGAGCAGCGGCCGCAGCTCGCCGAGCCCCCAGCGGACGATCACGAGACGCGCTCTCGGGCGAAGCCGACGAACGCATCCGCGACTCGGGTTCGCGCACGCCCGGCCGCCGACGCGAGGGAGATCTCCCGCGTCGCCTCGAGGCCCTCCACCTGCGCCTCCACCAGGGTTCCTGCCGCAAGCTCGGACTCGACCGCCGTGCGCGAGATGAACGTCACGCCGTACCCGGCCTCGACCGCTCGACGCACCGACTCCTGCAGGCCGAGCTCGAGCCGTACGTCGAGGTCGCGGAGGCGGACACCGCGGCGTCGCAGCGCGTCCTCCACGATCTGTCGCACCCCCGCGCCCTCCTGCATCAGGATCAGCGTCTCCTCTCGCAGCTCATCGAGCGTCACCGTGCGTCCGGCGAACCGGTGCCCCGGCGGGCAAGCGAGGATGACCTGGTCGGAAAAGAACGGCTCGAAGCGCACTCCCCGATGTCGCCGCGAAGCGCCGACAATTCCGAGCTCGAGCTCTCGGTCGGCGACTCGCTCGATGACTCTGTGCGTGTCCGAGACGGTGAGAAAGACGCGCACGTCCGGGTTCGTCCGTTGGAACTCGCCGAGGAGAACCGGGACGACGATCGCCGCGGGCCCGGTGGAGGCGCCGAGGACGAGATCGCCGCTGAGCTCCCCTTCCGAGGTCGAAGCGACCTCGGAGACGAGTTGGTCCTCCAACGCGAGCATCTTCTGCGCGCCTCGATAAAGGCGCCAACCAGCCTCAGTAGGCTCGACTCTCCGGCCCGAGCGGTCGAGGAGCTGTGTTCCAAGCCGCTTCTCGAGCGCGCGTACCTGGAGTGAGATCGCGGGCTGCGTTACCCCCAGCCGCTCCGCCGCCTGCGAGAAGCTTCGCCGCTCGACGACCGCGCAGAAGGCGGCGAGCTG
>JBBDMN010000106.1:0-1017 GCA_040878305.1 Gaiellaceae bacterium | reverse complement strand
TTCGACGTGCTGATCCTCGTCGAGGATCAGCGGTCGGGGGCCGACGAGCGACATTTCGCCTCGCACGACGTTGATTAGCTGCGGCAGTTCGTCGATGCGCCAGCGACGGAGGAATCCTCCAATGCGGGTGATGCGCGGGTCGTCGGGTACCTTGAACATCCTCGGGTCGGCGTCGAGATGCATGTTCAGATGCGCGACACCGGCTTTTCTCGACTCGGCATCGTCGACCATGGTCCGGAACTTGAGAACGCTGAACGTGCGTTCACGAGCTCCCATCCGCACCTGCCGGAAGAGAATCGGCCCACGGGAGTCGAGCTTGATCCAGGCTGCCACGATGAGAAGGAGAGGTGACAGGAGGATCAAACCTGCGGTCGCGCCCAGGACGTCGAACGACCGCTTGAGGAATCTCTCCGAACCGCTCAGCCGCGGAATGGGAAGCCCGACGAGGGGGATGCCCTCGATGGTGTGCATTTGCGCGTTCGTCCCGAGGACCTCGAACATGCGAGGAACGATGTCGATCTGGACGTCGCTGTCTTGCATCGACCGAATCACCGCGAGCGTTTGCTCGTGCGAATCCGTCGAGAAGGCAATCGCGACACGGTGCACCGAGTGGGCGCGCACAAGCTCGGGCAAGTCCGCCGTCGTTCCGATCAGGTCCAGCTGTCCGCCGCCGCTGGGGGATGCCCCGCCGTCACGATCGACGAAGCCGACGATCCTCAGTCCGTACTCGGGATGGTTGCGGATCTTGCTCGCGAGAAGACGTGCCACATAGCCAGAACCGACGACGATGACGTTCTGGACATAGGCGGCGTTACGTCGGCCGAGCATACGGACGATCGCACGAAGCAGCGGAACGAGTACGACCGCGATAGCCCAGAAGACGACCAAGCGCCGGAGCGTGGGATGCGGCAGCCCGGAGATCTCGGTGACAAAGAGGAATCCCCACGTGCCGACGGACACCACCTGGAATACGCCGAAGATGTCGTCGACGGTCGAATGATCAGTCCGCTCTTCGTC
>JBBDMN010000105.1:0-5223 GCA_040878305.1 Gaiellaceae bacterium | reverse complement strand
CACGCTCGGGCAAGTGCCAGCACGCGTTCTGCATCGACATCGACCGAGGCGGCGACATACGTGTCCTCGCCAACGTGACCGACAACCAGGCCTGGACCGACACGATGCTCCACGAGCTCGGGCACGGGGTCTACGACCTCGGCTTCGACGAGGAGCTTCCCTGGCTCCTGCGCGACACCCATCTTGTCACTACTGAGGCCTCGGCCCTTCTCTTCGGCGCCCTCGCCGGCGATCGAGAGTGGCTGGAGCGCGTTCTCGAGGTCAGCGCCGACGAGGCAGCCGAGCTCGACGGCCGGCTCCGGGCCGCCCGTGCAGCCGACCTTCTCGTCTTCACGCGCTGGGTGCTCGTGATGACCGGGTTCGAGCGGGTCCTCTATGCGGATCCGGACGGCGATCTCGACACCGCCTGGTGGGATCTCGTCTCCCGGCACCAGCTCGTCACGCCGCCCGACGGCAGGCGGGCGCCGGACTGGGCGGCGAAGATTCATGTCGCGGTCGCGCCGGTCTACTACCACACGTATCTCTACGGATCTATCGTCGCGGCTCAGCTTCGCGATGCGCTGGCAGGCGCTGCGGGCGGGCTCGTCGAGCGGCCCGAGGCGGGGAAGATGCTGGTCGAGAAGCTCTTCTCGCCCGGAGCCTCGGTTCGCTGGGACAGGCTCGTCGAGGAGGCATCCGGCTCGCCGTTTTCCGTCGAGTCGCTCGCCCGCGAGGTCGCCGCTGCCTGACGTCGCGGGCTGGTGGGCGAAAAGCGGGTGACAGTCATCGGGTGACGGCTAGGGAAAGCGTCGCGGTGCCGGGCCGTCTGGTACCGCCCGCCCGAGCCTGCTCCGGTGGCGGGCGACGACGCCGTAGGCCGCGTTCAGCGCGCGATCGGGGACGAGCGAGACGAGGCGGGCCGCGGGGCCCGTAAGTCGCATCGCCCGGAGGAGCGGGACGACGCCTGCTCCGAGTCCGGCGAGCGAGCCGTCCGGCTGCACGACGCGCCAGCTCGTGATTCGCTCCTCCTCCGTCAACGGCTCGAGAAAAGAGGCGGCCTCGGGGTCCTGCAGTGGGAGCACCCCGAGCTCCCGCTCAAGGTCGAGCCGCACCACGACTCGCGCCGCAAACCGGCAGAGCCGGCACTCGGAGTCGTAGAGCAACACCGGACGCGCCATCAGGGAGCCGGCGCGAGGTATGCGGCCGACGGACTCCCGGCAGGAGTGAAGACGCCGATTACCGTCATCTCGCGATCGGGGCTCGAGCTCTCAACGACGTGCACCTCGCGTGGCCGGAGCCGGAAGGCAGAACCCGGGCCGAGTGCATTCTCCGAGCCGCGCAGGTGGAGGCTCCCCGGCCCCTGCGGAATCCACACGATCTCGTCGTACAGGTGGTAGTGCCAGGCGGCCCGCCCGGGAGGGAGGTAGCCGGCGAAGAGCGTCGCGCGTGTCGAGCCGTTGTGCGGCCCGAAGAGGATCTGAAACGAGCGCGCGCCGGTCGCCTGCTCGGAGATCGCGTCGTCGAGGGCGACGACGACCTCGCGCGGACCCATGGGAGCGTGACGGTCGGCGTCTGAGCCCACGGTCGCGCGAATCAGCTCGAGCCCGCCTGCGCCGGCGACGAAGGTCGCCTCCTCCCCTGCGAGCACGAGCGCCGCAGAACCGCCCTCGATCGCCGCGGTCTCGCCTGCGAGAGAAAGCGCGCCTGAGCCCGCGGTCGAGAAGAGCAGCGAGTCGAGATCGGTTTCATGGACCTCGAGCTCGGCTCCCTCGTCGAGCCGGACACTCTCGAGGGCGAGCGCCGAGTCGGCGATCCGCGGGATCAGGATCTCCATCCGTGCTTCCTAGCACGCTGCGTAGCGGCGCTGATGACGCACTATGGCGCACCATGACGAAACCGGCATCCTCGTGGCGGCGCTCGGAGACTCGATCACCGCCGGCTCGCCCGGCTGGGACCCCGACCCGACGCGTCGCTCGCCTGAGCTCGAGGCCGATCCCGAGAGCCAATACGAGCACTGGGCAGCGAGGGCCGATCCGAGGCTCGAGTTTCGGAACTGCGGTATCTACGGCGAGCGCACCGACGAGATCGCGCGCCGGCTCGAGGCATGCGCAGAGGGCGCCGATGTCCTCGTCATCCAGGGCGGAATCAACGACATTGCACAGATGCGCTCGATCGACGACGCGGCGGCGGATCTCCGGCAGATGGTGCGCCGCGGCCGAGAGCTCGGACTCCGTGTCACCCTCGCGAATGTCCTTCCCTGGAACAACGGATACCCGCGAGCCGACGGCGAGATCCGCCGCCTGAACTCGCTGATCGACGACATCTCGCGCGGCGAGGACGTCCCCGTGCTGCGCTTCTACGAGACACTCGAAGACGAGACGCGGCCCGGACGCATGCGCGACGAGTGGACGTCGGACGGAGATCACCCGTCCGTCGAGGGCTACCGCCGGCTCGGCGAGCTCGCGTTCAGGCTTCCGTGATGTCTGCGAGGTCGAGCGCAGCTCGTAGCGTGACGACGTACTCGCGAAGGGCATCCGGTCCGTTCTCTGCCACCTCGACCGCGCGCGATCCCACGACGACTCCGTCCGCCAGCTCCGCCGCGGCACGGGCTTGCTCGGGGGTCGAGATCCCGAAGCCGGCGAGGAGAGGGACCTCGGTCAGCCGGCGAGTCCGCTCGACCAGACCCGCGAGTTGGGGGGAGAGCTCGGTGCGAGCTCCGGTCGTCCCGGTCAAGGTGACGAGGTAGAGCCAGCCGTCGGTCCGCGCGGCCGCGAGCGCGATCCGCTCGTCCGGCGACGTAGGCGCGACAAGCTGGACGCGACGGAGCTCCGGACGCTGATCGGCCGGAAGATCGGCGATGATCATGCTGTCCGCTCCTGCCGACCGGGCGTCCTCGTCGAAGCGCTCGTAGCCGTAGGCCTCGAGCAGCGAGCTGTACGTCATCGGGACGAGCGGCACGTCGACGAGCTCGCGCGTGCGGGACAGGCACTCGAGGCAGGCCGAGGTATTCATCCCGGCGGCCAGGGCACGCTCGGCGGCGCGGCGGATCACCGGCCCGTCCGCGAGCGGGTCGGAGAAGGGGAAGCCGAGCTCGAGGAGATCCGCGCCCCCGGCGACCGCCGCTGCTGCGAGCTCGGGGGTTTCTCTTCCCGCCATCAAGTAGATCGAAAGCCGCTTCAGCGGGCGAGCACCTCGGCCAGGTCCTTGTCGCCACGGCCCGAGAGACAGACGAGCACGAGCTCCGCGTCGAGCTTGCGGGCGTGAGAGAGGGCGTGGGCAGGCTCGAGCGCTGGGATGATCCCCTCGGTGCGGGAGAGGTCCCAGAACGCCGCGACCGCCTCGTCGTCGGTGACGGTGACGTACGAGGCGCGGCCGTCGTCACGGAGGGCCGCATGCTCAGGTCCGACCCCGGGGTAGTCGAGTCCCGCTGAGATCGACTCGGTCGCGAGGATCTGGCCGTCCTCGTCCGCGAGGATCGACGAGCGCGCGCCGTGCAGCACACCGGGCCTTCCGCTCGCCAGGCTCGCAGCGCCGGCCGCCTCGACGCCGACGAGCCGCACCTCGGCGTCGTCGAGAAAGCCGGCGAAGAGCCCGATCGCGTTCGAGCCTCCGCCGACGCAGGCGACGGCGACCTCCGGCAGACGTCCCTCCTGCTCGAGGATCTGGGCCCGAGCCTCGCGTCCGAGCACTGCCTGCAGCTCGCGGACGATCTCCGGATAGGGAGCAGGGCCTACGCACGAGCCGATCAAGTAGTAGGTCGTCTCGACGTTCGCGATCCAGTCGCGGATCGCCTCGCTCGTCGCCTCCTTCAGCGTCTCCGAGCCGAACTCGACCGGCTCGACGGTGGCGCCGAGGAGGCCCATCCGCTCCACGTTCGGCTTCTGCCGGCGCATGTCCTCACGGCCCATGTATACGACGCACTCGAGACCGAACCGCGCTGCGATGGTTGCTGTCGCGACGCCGTGCTGTCCGGCGCCGGTCTCGGCCACGAGCCGATTCTTTCCGAGCCGCCGGGCGAGAAGCGCCTGGCCGAGCGTGTTGTTCAGCTTGTGCGCGCCCGTATGCAGAAGGTCCTCCCGCTTCAGGTAGATCCGCTTGCCCGGGGCGAAGCGCTCGGAGAGAGTGAGCGGCGTCGGCCTGCCCGCGTACTGGGTGCGGAGCGTGTCCAGCTCGAGCTGGAACGCCGGATCGTCGAGCGCGTCGCGCCAACCCTGCTCGAGCTCGTCGAGGGCCGGGATCAGGGTCTCGGGCACGTAGCGCCCGCCATAGGCGCCGTAGGCTCCGGTGCTCATCGCGCCGCCGCCACGAACGCCTGGATCCGCTCGTGGTCCTTGATTCCGGGCGATACCTCGAGGCTCGAGCTGGCGTCGACCGCCCACGGCCGGACCGCGGCGATCGCCTCGCGCACGTTCTCCGGGGAGAGGCCGCCTGCGAGCATCACGCGGCCCGGTGTCGAGCGGGCGCGCTCGAGGTGATCAGGGTCGGGGCTTTGCCACGGGAGGTCGACGACGCGCGCGACGCTCTCTCCGCCCCGGAGCAGCACCGCGTCCCGGCCGCGATGGCCGTTCTCGCGCTCGTAGACCTGAACGAGATCGGAGCCGTGCTCCTCTGGCTCGCCCACGAGAACCGCGACCGACAGCATCGTCTCCGGCACCGGGAGCACCTCGCGTGCCTGCCGGGGGCTCTCGGAGGCGAGGATGAATCCGGCCAGGTCCGCTCCCGCCTCGGCCGCAGCGGCCACGTCCTCCTCTCGCGTCAGACCGCACACCTTGACGAGAGGACGGGACACGAGCTCCGCCAACCGAGCCGCAGGGTCGGCGGCGCGCATGAGCGCCGAGCCGACGAGGATCGCGTCGGCGCCTGCCAGCTCGGCGACTGCGGCTTGCGCGCGTGAGTGGATTCCGCTCTCGGCGACGATCACGCGATCTCGAGGAGCGCGGGAGACGAGCTCGAGCTGGACTTTCCTGTCGATTCGGAAGGTCTCGAGATCGCGGGCGTTGAGCCCGATCGGGTCCGCGTTCAGGCCAATCGCGCGGTCGAGCTCGTCGGCATCGTGCGCCTCGACGAGCGCGTCGAGCCCGAGGTCGGCCGCGAAGGCCAGCAGCCGTCGCATCTGGGTGTCGTCGAGATCCCGCAGGAGTAGCAGCGCCGCGTCGGCTCCGGCCTCTCGTACCGCGCGGAGGTCGGCTTCCTCGGTGAAGAAGCCCTTCGCCAGCAGGGGCACGTTGGTTGTCGCGCGCGCAG
>JBBDMN010000104.1:0-1044 GCA_040878305.1 Gaiellaceae bacterium | reverse complement strand
ATCGACGCGACCGCGAACGGGAAGACGCTCGTGATCGTCCAGTCGGGCACCGGGAAGCTGTTCACGGTCACTCCCGCAGGAGTCACGAGGGAGATCGCGCTCGCCGGCGGGAAGAGCGTTCCGAATGGCGACGGGATCCTGCTCGACGGCAAGACGCTCTATGTCGTCCAGAATCAGCTGAACGTCGTGGCGAAGATCGGCCTCGCGGCGAATCTGCGCAGCGGGCGCGTCGTTGGCCTGATCTCGAATCCCGATCCCAAGGTCCTCGACGTCCCGACAACAGTGGCAGACCACGGAAGTCGCCTGTACGTGGTGAACGCGCGCTTCAACACCACGCCGACCTCGATGACCGAGTACTGGATCACGCAGCTCAAGAAATAGGGATCACACCCTCTTGCCGTAGCGGCGGGCCGCGCGGGACTCGCGGGCCCGCTGGCGCCAGCGCTGCTTGAGCTCCCGTCGCAGACGCGAGCTCGTGCGCGCCTCGACTGCCCGCAGCTCCCGCTGCAACCGGCCGTAGTTCGACCACCGGTCGGGGTCGAGCGCCCCCGTCTCGAGAGCCTCTCGCACCGCGCAGTCGGGTTCCGTCGAATGCGCACAGTCGTTGAACCGGCACTGCGCCGCGAGGTCGGCGATGTCGGAGAACGCGCTGTCGACGTCGCCCTCCCAGACCTGGAGCTCGCGCAGGCCAGGGGTGTCGACGAGGAGCGCGCCACTCGGTAGGACGAGGAGCTGGCGATGACGGGTCGTGTGTCGCCCCCGGCCGTCATTGCGGAGATCGCCGGTAGGCATGAGCCGTCGTCCGGCGAGCCGGTTGATCAGTGTGGACTTCCCGACGCCCGACGATCCGAGAAGCGCGATCGTGCGCCGCGGTCGAAGAAGGGCCTCGACCTCCTCCAGCCCGTCGCCCGTCACGTTGCTGACGGCGACGACGGGGACACCGACCGCGACGTCCTCGGCCTCGACCAGCATGGCCGGGTCGTCGCAGACGTCGAGCTTGGTGAGCACGACCACGGGATCGGCACCGCTATCCCAAGCCGCGAT